>CAYWGP010000244.1:0-16092 GCA_964458155.1 uncultured Bacteroides sp. | reverse complement strand
CGGACTGGATCCAAAAGTTTCAATCCTTTAATTTAAAATAATATCTGACTCCGCCATTCATGAAAAAAATAATCCCCCTACTGCTGATTGCTTCTCTCCTGGGCTGTTCAAGTCCTGAGAAAGAACTGGACAATTCCTTTTACTGCTTTTCCAATGCCGGGAACCTCCCCAATGCTCCTGAAGGACTGGATGCAAAGGTTGCCTTCTTTAAAACGCTGGGCTACGATGGCTGGGGAGGACACTATGGGGAAGGAGACTATATGGCCCGCCGTACGGCCCTTGACAAGGCAGGATTGGAACTACCTGAGCTATACTGGGGACTTGACCTGGACAGCACCGGGAACTGGAGCTGTAAAGAGGGTTTGAAGGAAGCCATCATGGATTCGAAGGACCGGAATTTAATTGTTTCCTTCATTGTAAAAGCCCCGACATTCCAGGAAAACCAGGCAGAGGGTGATCCTTTGCTTGTGAAAGCCCTGCAGGAACTGGCCGGTTTTGCAGCTCCCTATGGCGTAAGAATCGCGGTCTATCCCCATGTGGATGTGTATTGCGAGACCCTGGAACACTCTCTCCGTCTGGCCGAGATGAGCGGACGCGAGAATGTGGGAGCCATATTCAATCTCTGCCACCTCTTAAAAGCTGAAGGCGAAGAAGCCTGGGAGCAGAAACTGATCGACGCACTTCCACAACTCTATATGATTTCCATATGTGGCGCTGATTCGGGCAATACCCGGGAAATGGGCTGGGACCGGCTCATTCAGCCCCTTGGTGAGGGAAGCTTTGATACCTACGAACTGGTTAAACTGGCCCTGGACCAGGGCTATGAAGGTCCTTTCGGGCTGCAATGCTACAACATTAAACAGGATGCGGAAGTGGCCATGAGCACCTCCATCAACACCTGGCATACCTACCAGCAGCGATACCGCGGCCAGCCCCAGCCTGAATTTGTGGCTCTTTTCGACGGCAAGACCAGCCAGGGGTGGAGAGGCATCAACAGCGATCACTTTCCCGAAACAGCCTGGCAAATTAAGAACAACATGTTAATAGTTAATGCATCCGATGGGGCAGAAAGCAACAACGGAGGGGATATTATTACGGAGGAGAAATTCGGGGATTTTGAATTGAAGTGGGAATGGAAACTGCTGACCAAAGGGGGAAACAGCGGGATAAAGTACTACGTTGAGGAGCGAGAACTGGAAAACATGAAGCAAGGTATTGGACCCGAATATCAGGTTTTGGATGACCTGAACCATGAGTGGATGCTAAACGGGCAAATGACTCCCTGCGATTATCATACCCTGGGATCCCTCTATGAAATCTATCCTGCTTCCTGTGACAAAGAACCAAAGCCCCTGGGTGAATGGAACAACAGCAGAATAAAATCCAAAGACGGGCAGGTGGAACACTGGTTAAACGGGAAGCTCATACTAAGCTATGATCGCTTTAGTGCAGACTTTAAACAAAAAATCAGCGAAAGCAAATTCAGGGAATACAGTGATTTTGGTCAGATCCCGGAAGGACATATTCTCATTCAGGATCATGGAAGTGAAGTACGGTACAGAAATATCCTGGTAAAAAAATACTAAGTCCCGGCATATTACAATATCATGATCACAATCCTCCGATAAGAGGTGAGGGAAGGGCTTCCAAGGTCACTCACCTCGCAAATCAGATGTAGGTCCCGGCCGCCTTCCCCGTGGGGTACAATAAAGCTTACTTCAGGACTCATGTAGTTCTCAAGAGTGGGACACTGCATGTTGGTTCCTGCTTCAGGATAAGTCCACCAGCTAAACAGAAGATTATCACCATCCATATCATAGGAATTCAGAGCCGAAAATGTGAGCGTATCCCCCTGGGCAGCTTCCACCCATAGAATTTCACTGGTCTCATCTCCCATGACCACTGCAACCGGATTGTGATTGGCCTGCTCATAAGGCAGCACACACCAGTCCATGCGGGCCTCAAAGTCATTCTGAAATGAAGGTCTCCAGCGGGATACCGTGGACCGTGCACTGATGATCATACTGGCAAAATCATCGTCATCCCTGTAAAAATTGTGCCCGTCGAGTTTAAATCTTCCTCCCCAGCTTCCCCAGGCAGCTTGCTCCGGATCCTGCAATCCGTTTTGCCGAAAATAGAACCAGGAAGGAGTATCGCCCTCCTTGAGTGCTCCATGGGGATTGGGTGCTGTCCATGTTTCCGGCGGATACATCTCCCCAAGGGGACCATGATCCCTACGAACATGGGTATCGATCCATTCCCTGGATGTGAAGGACTCTTCTCCGCCCAGATACATTCCCCTGTATGCCCCCTCCCTTTTGTCCACACCCTCGGGTGCCTTTGCCAGGATATAAAATATCCCCGGAAACTCCTGCCTGATGTAGGAATACAAGTTGTCCTGGTCATTGATATCGTATACGCAGAGCCTGGAAAGGAACTGGTAATAATTGTCTGTGTCCCTGGTGTGCTTGATCTTCCAAAGGGCCTGTACAAGGTCGGTCTGTCCTCCCCATACAGCCACATGCACAGGTCGCTCCCCGGCACTGTCCACCACCCCAATGATCCATTCCGAGCCTTCGGTGTCATGTCCTGCACCGATATGCTCCAGTCCGCGCTCAGGATTTCCCTTTTTGACCCTGGTAAGCAGGGTATCCGGATGGGGGTAGCCTGAGGTATGCTGGATTAAGTTGTCATACACCTTAGCGTAAGCAAGGATATGCTCCCGGATCAGCAGGTCCTTCACTGTATCCACTCCCAGTTCACCGGGTGTTCCTGAAGCAGATGCAATCAGTCCGCGAATATCAAATTCATTGGAATAAACCAGCAGGCGGGTCAGTGATTGCTGGTCATCCGGGTCCCCTCCGATATCGGTGGTGACCACCAGGATAGGCTTCTCTCCCCCTTGATCCCGGGCGACAGCTTTTACATCCTGCGAATAGTTTACGAGTATCAAAAGTATTATACCGGCAAAGATGGTTTTCATCCGGGCAAATATAAGCTTTTAGAAAATCATGCACGACAATAAATCTGATCTGCTAAATTTGTCCTCACATCTAATATACCTATGAAAAGAGCCATACATTTTCTGATCCTGTTAAGCGCAGTCTTGATTTTTACGAAATGTGATCATTCTCCTCAGCTGATTAAGGATCCGGCATCCTATATTGCATCTGTCGAACAATGGCAACAGGACCGGCTGGAGGCCCTGAAAGGCAAAAACGGCTGGTTGAACCTGGCCGGTATATACTGGTTGAAGGACGGGATCCAGACTATCGGTTCCGACTCTGCAAATGATATCGTTTTTCCTGCGAAAGCACCCGCCTTTATTGGCTCTCTTAATTTAGAAGATACATTGGTTCATCTTAAAGTGAAAGACGATGTGGAACTATTTTATAAAAATGAAGCCGTTAAGGAACTTGACCTGAGTTATGACAGCTCGCTTGAACCCTCCTACATTACACATGGGGACTTTGCCTGGTACATTATGAAGCGGCATCACAGCCTTGCCATACGGCTCAGGGATTATAAGCATCCGGCCCTGGAGGCCATGGATCATATCCCTTCCTACCCCATTGAGCCGGAATATGTTGTAAAAGCAAGGCTTGTACCTTTTGAAGATGTCAAGGTGATTACTGTACCAACACCATTCCAGGACTATACACAGGACTATGAATGTCCGGGTGAACTTCACTTCAGGCTCAAAGGCAAGAAATTGACGCTGCTTCCATTTATCTCCGGTGATAAGTATTTCATTATCATCTCGGACGAAACTTCAGGTCTTGAAACTTATGCGGGCGGAAGATTTATGTATGCTGAACCCGATTCCAGCGGGAGCGTTCTACTGGATTTCAACAAGGCTTACAATCCTCCCTGTGCTGTCACGGCATTTGCCGCCTGTCCCATGCCTCCCCGGGAAAACCATTTACCGGTAAAGATTGAGGCCGGGGAAAAAGTAGTTGCCCTACATTAAATATCCCATTTTAACGCAAAGGGGGAGGTTTCTTTTTTAATGTATCCTTGCCGCCTGCATACATATTGATGGCCTTCCGGCACCCCGTGGGGAATCAGGGTAAATATTGTTTAATACCTATCTGGTAAGTATCCAGGGCCCTTTTCCTCGCAAAGCTGTGATCAATCATCGGGCCATGGTACTCCGCGGTCCCGAATTCCGGAATCCACCGCTTTACATAATCCAGGTCCCTGTCAAACTTCTTAAGCTGCTCCGAAGGATTAAATACCCTGAAGTAGGGTGCAGCATCGCATCCTGTTCCTGCGGCCCATTGCCAGTTCCCATTGTTGGAAGATAGTTCGTAATCCAACAGTTTGCCTGCAAAATAAGCCTCCCCCATCTGCCAGGCAATCAGAAGATGTTTACATAAAAATCCAGCGGTCACCATACGCACCCTGTTATGCATGTATCCCGTAGCATTGAGCTGACGCATTCCGGCGTCTACCATGGGGTAACCTGTTTTACCCTCACACCAGAGCCCGAAATCTTCCTCAGAAGTGTTCCAGGAGATCCCATTGTACTTTGTCTTAAAATTCTGGTTTACCACCCGTGGGAAATGGTACAGAATCTGCATGAAAAACTCCCGCCAGATCAGCTCTGAAAGGAATTGCTCATCGGAAGGACCAAGCAGGCTTATGATCTGCCTGATACTTACAGTCCCAAAGCGGAGATGCGGGGAAAGATGACTGGTGGCATCGGGAGCGGGAAGATCACGCAGCCTGGGATAATCCTTTAAGCTCGAAAGATCATAAGGAAGCACCTGTATGGGAGAAGCTTTGAATCCCAGGGTCTCCAGACGGGGAAAGGATCTGGAGCCAGGGTAAAAATTGTTTCCAGGCTCTCCTGCAAAAGACGGCGAGGCAAGCCCCTGAAATCTTGCCAGCCATCTTCTCTTAAAGGAAGTGAATACCGTGTAGGGTTTCCCGTCACCTTTCACGATTTCATCCTCTTCAAAGATTACCTGGTCCTTGAAGCGATTGCAGGGTATGCCCCGACTATTCAATAACTCCTCTATCTCCCCGTCTCTTTCCAGGGCAAAGGGCTCATAATCTTTATTCAAATAAACAGCGTTAATTTCATGGTCGGCAAGTACCTGTTTCCAGACCTGTAGCGGATCCCCCCTGAAGATATGGAGTGCACTATTCAGCTTACATAATTGACTATGAATCTTTTCCAGTTGATTGTATATAAAAAAAATCCTTGCATCGTCCACATCCAGTTCATCTATGATATGTGTGTCAAAAATAAACAGGGGCAGGACCGGAAAGCCTGACTCAAGGGCCCTTGCCAGGGCAGTATTGTCCTCGAGCCTTAGATCCCTTCTGAACCAAAAGACTGAAAGCTTTTCGGGGGGAGAAGATTCTTTGTTCATATCCGGCCAAAGCGTTTTTCCAGGGCATGCTCCCTGTACTGGAAAATGCCTTTAAGTTGCTTCTTAATAAACAGGCCGTGAGCCAGGGTCCCCAGGGGGCCCGCGGGAAGGCGATAGGTAACCAGATCGCACATAAGAACCCCTTTCCCGGTGGGCTTTAAACTATGCTCATGGTGCCAGAGTGCATAAGGTCCTGCCCTTTGTTCATCCACGAAATAATAGGGTTCTCTAAGCTGGGTGATCTCGGTCAACCAATTCATTTTGATTCCCAATACCGGCCGGACCCTGTAAGAAATCATCAAGCCGGGGTAAATCTTAGGGGGCAATTCGGGAGTGGTGATCTCAAAGCCCATGTAGTCAGGGGTGATCTCCTTGAGATTCGAGGGCGACGAAATGAAATCCCAGACTTCCTCCTGGGAGGCCGCCACCTCTATTTCTTCACGTATTTGAAAAATTGGCATAGCTTGTTAAAATCTTCAGACTTGTACAGTCCTGTCTAAAGCCAGCTCAACTGCCTCCTTATAAGACAGGAGATTAATTTGCAGCATATCCGTCAGCTCATTTTCTTCGCAAACAACCTCCACCTTCATGCTGTTCACAAGGTTTACTGCCAGCCTGTAGGAAGTGGTGGTTATGAAATAAAGCCAATAAGAAGATAATTTGGGAGTCATCACCGGAACCACCCGGATGAATCGTCTCAGCTTCCTGATCCTGGCATATTGACGAAGCATTTCCAGGTAGGTAAATATATCCGGCCCCCCAATGTCAAAACTTAGATCATAGGTGGAAGAATTCATCAGAACTCCGGTAAGAAACTGTATTACATTGCTGATGGCAATGGGCTGGGTCCTTGTATTTAACCAGCGGGGAGCCACCATCACCGGCAGCTTTTCCACCAGGTCGCGGATGATCTCAAAAGAGGCGCTCCCGGACCCAACAATGATTCCCGCTCTCAGGGTGGTGAAGTGGTAAGTTCCCTCTGCCAGGGTTAGTTCCACAGCCCTTCTTGAAGAAAGATGCTTCGAAAGCTTCTCCTCATTGATTATTCCGCTTAGGTAGATGACCTGGCTGGCAGTGGTGTTGTTTATACGCTTCCTGAAATTTTCTGCTGAAATTTTCTCCAGGCGCTCAAAATCACTGATCGAAGTGGACATGGAATGAATAAGATAATAGGCCGCCTCAATATCCTCCGGAATATTCTTAAGCGTATCCTCCTCAAGGAAATTTACCTCCACCACACTCAACTTTGCGCTATCATACCCTGATATATCAAATCGTTCCTTATTACGCACACAACAAATCACCTCGTGCCCCAGTTCAAGCAGGACAGGCAATAAACTTTTACCAATGTATCCTGTGGCTCCGGTTAATAAGATCTTCATATCTCCAATGTTGTTTATATTGAAAGCGGGAATCTCAGCCTATTCGAACTCCGATGACACAAACATCATCAATTTGCTCGAAGTCTCCCCTCCAGCTTTCAAAAGCATTTTCCAGTAGCTGCTTTTGTGTATACATAGGTTCTTGCTGAATGGACAGAAGCAGCTCCTTAAATCTTTTACTTTTATATTTCTTGCGCTGCTCACCACCGAACTGATCGATGAAACCATCGGTAAATACATACAGGGCATCATGGTCCATCAGTGAGACCCGGTGACTGGTAAATTTGGTTTCCTCCCAGTAAACACCAATGGGCTGTCTATCCCCTTTCAATTCAAACAATTGAAAATCATTACTATGCAACGATGCTTCTAATCCAGTTTCTGATTGTGAAATCTGACTGCTGTCCCGGATAAGGTAGAGGGAATTATGGGCTCCCGCAAAATGCAGTACTTTCTTCTTTTTATCAATAATGGCAATGGCCATGTCCATTCCATCTTTTTGCTCTTCCTTATGTCCCTCCTGAGTGAGCATCTCTTTTACTTTAAACCTCAGATTATCCAGGATTACCGCAGGATCATCAAGCCTCTTACTTCCCAGTTGTTCGTCAAGCAGGGTAATCCCCAGCATACTCATAAAAGCTCCAGGCACTCCATGGCCTGTGCAGTCCGCGGCGACTACTATAAGGGAATTGTTTAGATCTTTGATCCAGTAAAAATCTCCACTTACGACATCCTTGGGTTTGTAAAACACCAGGTATTCGGACATAATCTGGTCTAAATACTCCGGACTTGGAAGCACAGCATCCTGAATCCGCTGGGCATAGTCAATGCTGTCGGTAATCTCCCTGGTCCGCTCCTTTACCTTTTGTTCCAGTTCCCTGTTGACTTTGTCCTTCAGTTTTTCATTTACTTTTAACTGGTCTATTATTTGTTCCTGGATTTGGGTTCTTTCTATTTCATCGAGCCGCATTTTCCGGGCAATTCCGAAGGAAAAGATCAGGATTTGCAATATGGCAGCAATATGCATTCCAGAGGTAATAAAAAGCCTGCTTATTATGGATTCGTATATGCTTATCACAGTACCGGAATACAGCGAAGAATATAAGGTGACATATATTAAGGGTATTAAAACCAGATTGGCAGCAAGGAAATACCAGGCAGGCCTGAATCCATTTCGACCTCGAATGATGGCAGGTATGATAAGGATGAACAGAGGAATGACACCTACCGTTGCAATCCATACGACGGTAAAAATATTATCAATAAAGGCAGGATAATTTAGATTAAACACAGCCTCGATAAGCACCAGGAAGATCCTGATACCTGTGAGACTTAATACTATCACAACGCTTCTGTACCAATATTTTAAAGTCTTCCGGAGCTCCAGATAGGCTATCCCAAACAAGAGAAAGAATATGGATATCCAGGACATGATATAGGGTTGAAACTTATCAAGAAATTTCAAAAAGAAGTTATTTTCTTTCCAGAAATACTCATCCAGATATCCATCGGCGATGAACAGAAAGATCACCAGACTTCCTGTATAAAGAGCAAAGTACAAATATTGCCTTCCGTGTATAAATGCAAATAGTAAAAGGAAAAACGCCGCAATTAAAAGCATCGTGATCAGGAAACCATACAATACCATCCGTTCAAAACGGTCAAATCTGACAATGGTGTCAAGGGCATAAATCTGCAGGTGGGGGCCTTCCACAGTATCTTCTGCTTTCCAGCGAAAATAAAAAGTCTGTTTCTCTCCTTTGTTCAGCATTACCTTTACTGCGTGCCAGTTCTTGTATATAAAATCGCGGTCCTGCGTGGGTACCAGTATTCCTGATTTCTTTTCTATGAGCTCTCCCGAAGGCAGGGTGTAGAAAAAATTCAGAGAATCTTTCTTTCTCATTTCAGGGATATTGAAAAGGTACGTCCGGCTGGACCCCAACCTGTTTTCCGTAGTAATTTTCAGCCATACACAGGGAAAAGAAAAATCTTGTTCGAACTGACTCTTGATCCCCATTAAATCTCCCTGAAGAGAAGGTTCCAGGAGAAAATAGTATACCATTGCACTGTCTCTGAGGATTGCAATGGAAGTATCAGGCGAAATCGCACTCAACCTTTTATAACTGATATGATAGGAATAGTCCTTATCCACCTCATCGGCCAGACTGATGATTTGATCGCCTGGCAATATTCCGTTTCTTTCGGCTGGACTTCCTTTTTCAACAGAATATACTGTAATCTTTGCCTGCAAGGGATCCTTGAAAAGTGTATCCATGGAAGCTGACATGATGTCCTTGATATCCCATTGTTCCAGGGAGTCCACCAGGTATACATAGTCGTATGAATCGATCTGGTAGAGGTAGGGGTCCCTGTGAAACACAAAGAAGAGCGGTTTTTCTTCCCCTTTTCGTATAATTTTCAGTTCTATAGCTGTACCCGATCGATCCTTTAACAATTGCCTGATATCCCTCCTGTTCATACCCGTTCCAGCAACCAGGGAGTCATTGATGGCAATGATCTGATCGCGAAGTCTGACGCCGGCTTTATCGGCAGGACTGTCAGTAATCAGGGTAGAGATAATAGCTGTGTCATTTTGAACACTTACATCGTGTATTCCTGTAAAGCCATCATAAATAATCATGCTTGTCTGTGAAAAGACCAGTAGCGGCCATATAAGAAGCAGGAAAGCTGCGAGTCCAGCTCGTGCAATCCATTTTTGCTTGCTCCCGGATCTATTAACGCTTTGTCCAATCAATTCCATGGCCACTAAATTTTGTCCCTGCTTAATAAAGATAACCTTTGGCTGATAAAAAGGCAAAGAAGGAACTTCTGCAAACAGATTTGTATTAAAATCTATATAACACATATAATCCCTAATCGTTCACTGCCCTGCCGATGGCAAGACCTTCAAAAGTTACCGGACAGACGATTCCTGTTCAAAGTACTTTATCTGATTTCGGGGATTCGGTGCCGGGAAAGGGCATTTCAACACGTATCCTGGGCAGGCTCTCAGGATAGTTTTCCTGCAGAAAGGAGATCAGCATTTCTCTGACATGTACCCGCAGATCCCAACCTGTTGGAGAATCCACAGTGGACATAAGAGCACGGATCTCAACGGTCTTTTCAGTGGCATTGGTCACCTGCATCACATTGACCTTTCCGTCCCACAAATTGCTTTCCTCAAGGATCCGTGTGAATTCTTTTCTGAGTTCCCCCACCGGAACCTGATAATCTGTATATATGAAAACCGTTCCCAGGATGTCTGCAGATACCCGGGTCCAGTTTTGAAAAGGATTTTCAATGAAATAAGTGGTAGGGACGATCAGCCTTCGTTTATCCCAAATGCGGACCACCACGTAGGTGAGGGTGATCTCTTCGATCCATCCCCATTCATTTTCCACGATAACCACATCCTCGATCCGGATGGGCTGGGTCAAAGCGATCTGAAAACCGGCAAGTATGGAGCCAAGCAGTTTCTGCGCAGCAAAACCAATAATAATACCCGCAACTCCTGCAGAAGCAAATAATGAAATCCCGATTCTCCTGATCCCGTCAAAAGTCATTAGGGCAATGGCAGTGGCAATCAGGATCACCGTGAATATAATGATCCGCTCAAGGACCCTGAATTGGGTGTACACCTTCCGGGCTTTCAGGTTATCCTTTTCATCCATATCGTATTGACGAAGAATCAATTCCCTTGTGAGATTGATGGCTTTGATAAGCAACCATGTGACCAAAAAGATAATCGCCACAGTTATGAATTGATTAACAGCTATAGAAGCTTCCGCTCCCAATGAAAACAATTCTTTCAGGAATATAAAATCAATCAGCAGGACAACCACCAGGGCCGGATTCTTGAACTTTTTCCAGGCTTTCCCAAGTGTTTTTTCCGGCGATTTTTTGCCCATCCTGATAAGGATCCCGGATACTGTAAAATAGACCAATAAACTCCCTGCAACCACAGCCAGTGCTATGATCCAGACAGGAATATGCGTTTGCACAGATTGTATCATGATAGATAATATTATACTTTATACTACTACTAAGTTACCGCAATAAGGCGACAATCAAAGGACCTTTAAATATTAATAGTATTACTTTTAGGCCTGACAATTGGAATGTTGACCTGAGTCACGTTGATGGAAAGATCTTTAAATACAAAAGGAAAACAAACAGAACAGCGAGCAGGCTTATTCAGTGTGCTTGGCCCCTATAAAGGGATTGTCATTACTTTGATAATCATGGCCCTGGCAGGAAGCGCCATAAACCTGCTTATTCCCAAAATCATCGCCGGTGGCATCGATGCCTACACGGCCAATAACTTTAATATCCGAATAGTAATAAGGCAATTCCTGGCTGCTGCTTCCGGGATTTTTATTTTCACCCTGTTTCAGGGAATAATACAGACCTTCACCTCTGAGAAGGTTGCCAAAGACCTGCGGACAAAGGTGGCTGACAAAATATCCCGCCAGACTTATTCCTATATATTAAAGTCCGACCCTGCCAAATTCCTGACTATCCTGACCTCGGATATGGACTCGGTGAAGATGTTTGTATCACAGGCCTTTGTCACCATTATTTCTTCCCTGTTTGTGATCATTGGTGCAGCGGTCCTGCTAATTACGATCAACTGGAAGCTGGCCCTTGCGGTGCTCGTGATCGTACCGATCATCGCAACCGCCTTTTTTATTGTTTTCCGGAAGGTAAAGGTCATTTTCAAAAAGAGCAGGGAGGTTATAGATGCTCTGAACAGGATCATTAATGAAAGTATTCTGGGCTCAGCCCTGATCAGGGTACTGAATTCACAACAGCCTGAGAGCCAAAAATTTCTTGAAAAAAATCTTGAATCCCGGGACCTGGGTCTCTCCATCGTAAAGCTATTTTCCGTTCTGATCCCCATTGTCATGT
The DNA here is from genome assembly GCA_964458155.1 of uncultured Bacteroides sp. Classification (GTDB taxonomy): domain Bacteria; phylum Bacteroidota; class Bacteroidia; order Bacteroidales. Next base: position 4,421 of record CAYWGP010000244.1, on the reverse strand, counting down.
TTGTTTCAAATGTGGCCGTGGTTACCATTCTTGCCCTGGGAGGTCACTATGTGGTGGCCGGAACGCTAACACTCGGTGAATTCGCTGCATTCAACAGCTACCTGATCATGCTCATATTCCCGATTATTATGATCGGCTTCATGAGCAATATAATTGCTTCTGCCACTGCCTCTTACGAGAGGATCAATCAGGTCCTTGACGAAGCCCCTCCCAAAGAAGCCGGAACCATCCAAACGGATATCAGGGGAAATATCCTGCTGGAGAAGGTGAGTTTGAACTACGGTGATAAGCCGGTGTTGAAAAAGAACTCCTTTTCCATCAGGGAAGGAAGCAATACAGCCATCATCGGGCCCACAGCAGCAGGAAAGAGCCAGTTGTTATACCTTCTTTCCAATCTGATCACTCCAGATGAAGGAAAGATTGAAATAGACGGGGTAGCCATTGAAGACTATACCAGAGAAGTGTTCTTTCAGCAAATGGGATTTGTTTTCCAGGATAGTGTACTGTTCAACATCAGCCTGAGGGAAAATATTGCCTTTAACGATTCGGTAAAAGAGGAATACCTTCTAAAGGCCATCGAAACGGCCGAACTGAGCGATTATATCGAATCCCTTCCCGATAAACTGGAAACCGTGGTATCGGAAAGGGGAACCAGTCTTTCGGGTGGACAAAAACAAAGGATCATGCTGGCAAGGGCGCTGGCTCTGAACCCGAAGATTCTTCTACTGGACGATTTCACATCCCGGGTTGACCGGAATACAGAGAACAAAATACTTTGCAATATCCAGGCTAATTACCCCGACCTTACACTCCTGTCAGTTACCCAGAAAATTGCACCGGTAAAACATTTCGACCAGATCATCCTCCTCATGGAGGGAGAAGTGATCGCTACGGGAACCCACAAGTATTTACTGGAACATTCTCCTGAATACATTCAGATCTACAGTTCACAAAAAACCACACAACATTATGAGCTATGATCTGAATCGGGCACAGGGGAATGGCGAGAGCAGACTTTCATTCTTCGCATCCATGCGGAAAATGGTTAGCATAATCAGTGGCGAAGGCCGCAAACTGAATGTAGCTTTTGTGGCCATTTTCCTGAATGCAGGGCTCAGCCTCACGGGACCCTACCTGGTGGGTTATACTATCGATACCTATGTGCAGGCAAAAAATTATCAAGGTGTGCTGGTCTATTCCGGAATACTCCTTGCCATGTATATTGCTGCATTTGTAGTCAACTATATGCAGATGCGACTGATGGGTGGAATTGGCCAGCGGATGCTGTACACCCTGAGAAACTCCGTGTTCAACAAGCTGCAGGAACTTCCACTGGAATTTTTCAATCAAAACCAGTCCGGAGACCTGATATCGAGGATCAATAACGACACCGACAAGGTGAATCAGTTCTTTTCTCAATCGCTGATGCGCTTTATTGGCAGCCTGATTTCCATGACCGGGGCAGGAATTCTACTCCTGGTTATTAACCTGCGACTGGGACTGGCAGCCCTTTCTCCTGCGCTGATTATCTGGCTCTTCACAAAAGTTGCTTCCCCCTGGATCCGAAGGAAAAATGAAGCGAGCCTGAAAAGCCTGGGTAGCTTATCGGCGCAAATTCAGGAGAGCCTGGCTAACTTCAAGGTTGTGATTGCTTTCAACAGGCGTGATTACTTCCGAAGGCGATTCGAGGAGGTTAACCACGACAATTATCTTAAGTCCATACATGCTGGTATTGCCAATACCATCCTTACGCCGGTATATACCTTTTTTTCCCATGTGGGACAGTTAATCGTTCTGGCCATGGGAATATGGCTGATCACCAGAGGCCTTTTTACTGTCGGACTGCTGATCAGCTTCCTTGCCTATATCACCAGTTTTTATAATCCGCTTCGTCAGATGGCAGCCCTGTGGGCCAGTTTCCAGCAGGCGCTGGCGGCGTGGGACAGGATTTCCAATCTGCTTTCCTTTGAAAACAATTTAATCCAGGTGGACGATCCGGGTGACAGGAAAAGTTCATCCTACATTCATTTCGGGGATGTGGAGTTTACTTACCCGAATGGAAAGGAAGTATTACACAGGGTCAACTTCGATTTGCAAAGGGGCAGGACCTATGCTTTTGTAGGTCCAACCGGAGGTGGCAAGACCACAACAGCTTCCCTTATTGCCAGGCTCTATGATGCTTCGAAAGGATCCGTGCTGCTAGATGGCAGGGATATCAAATCCTATACACCCTGTGAAAGAGCATCGAAGATCGGGTTTATCCTCCAGGATCCCCTGCTCTTTTCGGGCACCATCCGCGATAACATCCTCTATGGTAATCCCGAATGCTCCGGTCTGATAAAGGACCAGCTTGAACAGGCCCTTGAGGAAACACATCTGGCCGACCTTGTGAAACGCTTCGACAAAGGACTTGATACACCCATACAGATGACAGGAGATGGGATAAGTCTGGGTCAGAAGCAGCTGGTTGCTTTCATTCGTGCAATCCTGCGAAAACCCGAACTGCTCATCCTGGATGAAGCGACCGCCAATATTGATACGGTGACCGAACAACAACTTGAAGCCATTATGGAGAAGCTTCCGGCCTCAACAACCAAGGTCATCATTGCCCATCGTCTGAACACCATCGAAAATGCCGACGAGATTTTCTTTGTGAACTCAGGTGAGATCATTGCAGCCGGTTCCTTCAATGAAGCCCTTGACCTGCTTATGCATGGCAATGTGGAAAGCTGAATGCTGCAAATACCAGAAAAGCCATCGTGAGAATGATGGTACTTGTGGCTATAACTTTAGGTGAGGATATATGCTTTTTGTAGGAATCTGAAAAGGTGTGGTGAGAGGTGTCATATGTGTCAGTCAGATAACTCAGAACCACTTGCAATCCAGATAATAATACATATTTTTCTTCTCAACACATTACTACCTGACTATCTCGATAAACCCTGTTATAGTCTGATCGTTTGATATCTTTAAAATATAATAATAAGTATCTTCTATCAGATCACGACTTTTATAATCTTTTCCATTCCAGTTATTTTTATAATCAGTACTTCTGTACACCTCACTGCCCCACCTGTTGTAAATGATTATCGAGCTCCCGGGGAATTCAGTCAATCCCGGAAAGACCAGCTCATCATTTAGGCCGTCCTCATTAGGTGTGATTATAGTTTGTGTATACATGTCATTAACAACAATTACAACCTCATCTGTTGCCTCAGGGCATACACCATTATTTACTTGCCAGGTAAAAATATTTGTTCCTATTGAAAGCCCGGAAACTGATGATTTGGGATCATTTAAATCAAAAATGATCGCGGTACCTTCAGTTACTTTCCATATACCTTCGCCATTTGAAGGTAAATCTGCTTCAAGAAAAGTTTCAAACTGATACTCGAGAATCTTATCAGGCCCGGCATATGCTACAGGTTGCTGGTAGATGTTCACTATTATAGGGTTAGCTGATGTTCCACTCTGACATCCGCTTGCATTGCTTACCAGAACTGTATAACTTCCTGCTGTTATAACATTAATACTTGGTGTGGTTTCCCCGGTTGACCATAAGTAACTTGTTTCAGCACTCGAAGTTAGAGTTAAACTTTCCCCATCACAGAAAGTAGTTGGACCACTGGCAGTAATAGCTGGTATTGCCGGCAAAGCATTTACTGTAACTATTGTGGCTGCTGAAGGCGCACTCTGGCATCCGCTTGGGTGGGTTACCTGAACTGAATAAGCTCCTGACGTAGTAACATTAATAACTGGAGTGCTTGCCCCGGTTGACCATTGGTAAGTTGATTCCGGACTTGAAGCTAGAGTTACGCTATCCCCATCACAGAAAATAGTCGGACCGCTGGCAGTAATAGTTGGTGTTGCAGGTATAGCATTCACTGTAACTATTGTGGCTACTGAAGATGCACTCTGACATCCGTTTGCATTACTTACCTGAACCGAATAACTTCCTGCTGTAGCAACATATATACTTGGAGTGCCTGCCCCGGTTGACCATAAGTAACTTGTTTCAGCACTTGAAGTTAGGGTTACACTATCCCTGTCACAGAAAGTAGTCGGACCGCTGGCAGCAATAGTTGGTGTTGCCGGCAATGTATTCACTGTAACTATTCTGGCTACTGAAGGCGCACTCTGACATCCGCTTGCATTGCTTACCTGAACAGTATAACTTCCTGCTGTAGTAACATTTATACTTGCCGTGGTTTCGGAATTTGACCATAAATAACTGGTTCCTGCAATTGAAGTTAGAGATACGCTGTCCCCATCACAGAAAGTAGTCGGACCACCGGCAGTAATAGTTGGAGTTACAGGTAAAGGGTTAACTGTAACTATTGTGGCTACTGAAGGCGCACTTTGACATCCGCTTGCATTGCTTACCTGAACTGAATAAGCGCCTGATGTACTAACATTAATAC
>CAYWGP010000243.1:0-9045 GCA_964458155.1 uncultured Bacteroides sp. | reverse complement strand
AATACACGCACTCAAAAGAGGGCTATAATCCCTACCTGATCGGGCCCAAATGGCAGGTGGCGCAACTGAACTTTCAGCCAGATCTGGCAACCGATGCCATAACAAAAGTGGATATCCACCATCAAAGCGATGAAACCTTCCTTCTGATGGCCGGACAGGCTGTTCTGGTTGCTGCTGAGATTCAGCAAAACAGGATAGCCTTTGAGGTCACGAATATGAAGCCAGAGGTATTGTACAATATTCCCAAAGGTTGCTGGCACAATATTGCTCTTTCCTCAGATGCAGCAGTTTCAATAACAGAAGATGCCAACACCCACTTGGGAGATTATGAGTTTCATTATTTGAATGAGAAAGAACAAAAGGAACTATACGAACTCATCCAATCTGTCTGGAAAAAATAAACCTGAAATACCATGAAACCAAGAGAACGTTTTCTAAGTGCTTTGAATGGGGGGATCCCCGATAGAGTTCCCATTTGCGAACATCTGTTCAGCAGAAAATTACTCCAGGAGCAATTGGGGTATACCACCGTATTGTACGATGGTGAAGCACAGGCAAAGCTTGCCGCCAAACTGGGGATTGATTGCATCTGGACACCCATCAATGGTTTCTGCGGAATAGAGGAAACTCCTCACGAGGAAAATGAAATATACAAAGATGAGTGGGGCGTTACCTACAAAAAAAATGGCTGGCCCATTATTGCCCAGATTGATACGCCCATTAAGACACGGGAGGACTGGGAGAAGTATAAATTGCCGGAGGTACAGGCACCCTACAGGCTTAAAATATTAAAGGATACCATAAAGGCAAATGAGGCAGATCTGGCAGTCGTTCTGGGTTTGCTGGGACCATTTACCATGATGACCTGGTATTTCATGGATTTCACAGACTTCTCCATGGCACTCTTTACGGATCCTGAGCTGGTACATGCTCTGGTGGATGCATTTGTGGATTGGAACCTGGAAGTGGCTAAACTGGCCATGGATACGGGAGGTGTGGATGCCTTCCAGATTTCGGATGACTGGGGAGGTTCAACCGGCCTGTTGATTTCACCGGAACATTTCGGCGAATTCTTTATCAAACCATTTGAAAAACTGGTCCGGGGGCTGAAGGATCTGGGAGCACCTGTAATTATGCACAACGACGGTCAGATATGGGATGTCCTGGACGACCTGGTTGCTACGGGGATTCAGGGCTTCCACCCGGTGGAAAAAGCTGCCGGGATGGATCTGAAAATCGTGAAAGAACGGTACAGGGGAAAACTCTGTCCGGTGGGCAATGTGAATAATAAAACCACCATGGTTACGGGCACTCCTGAAGAAGTGATAGCTGAAGTAAGGGAATGTATTGAAATTGCAGCTCCGGGAGGTGGGTATATCATGTCGACGGACCACAGCCTGCATGATGATATCCCATCCGAAAACGTACATGCCATGATAGAGACCACTCATAAATTCGGAACATATCCATTATAGATCCCTTTATGAATTCAAAAGAACGATTTATAGCAGCTATTGAACATCGTCCAACAGACAGGCTGCCCGTAAGCACCCACCATCTGATGCCTTCCTTTTTGAGCAACTACATGGACGGTGCCTCCAACAAGGAGTTCTTTGAGCATTTTGGACTGGATCCCATTGACTGGCAAATGGCCTATACATACGATCACAAACGAGGTGAGTATTATGATCCCGAACACACGGAGATGGGTTTCCTGGAAGCCAGACGGATTCTATCGGATAACTGGGTGATACAGCTGGAAAAACTGGAAGGCTATGATTATCCTACCCAGCGTTTCAATATTGTTACACCGGAAAAAACGCTTTCCATGATCCTGCAATCCAATGAGCACACCACCTGGGTAAAGGAGCACCTTCTGAAGGAAAAAGCGGATATCGACATCATTGCAAAGTATATGACCCATCCTTTATGCGATGTCGATCAGATTAATAAACAGGCTGATGCCACAGGAGACAGTGCATTACTTCGTGGCCACATCATGGCTTTTGAAGGATTCGGACAACCCGGATGCTGGCAGGATGCCGCCTGTTTGTTTGGCATTGAGCCCCTGATTATGGCGACCTTCGAGGATCCCCAGTGGGTTCATGCCTTCCTGAAGGTCCTTTATGAACGGAAGAAAGTCTATGTGGATTCACTCAAGGGTGCCAGATATGATATCCTTGAACTGGGTGGCGGGGATGCTTCCACCACCGTGATCTCCCCGGATATCTTTGATGATTTTGTGGCTCCCTACGACAGTGCACTGATCGAAGCGGCACATCAGGCCGGACAACGAGTCAGCTACCATACCTGCGGTGGAATGATGCCCATTCTGGAAAACATTGCCGCCATGAAACCCGATGCCATGGAAACCTTCACCCCGGCCGGGATGGGAGCCGATGTGGACCTGGCAGAAGCAAAGCTCAGGATCGGGGACAAAGTCTGTATGATCGGGGGCTTTGACCAGTTTCATTTCTTCAAGGATTGTACAGAAGAGGAAACACGTGCTGAAGTAAGACGCTGTTTTGAAGCCGCCGGACAGGGCGGTGGATTCATCCTCTCCCCCTCCGATCATTTTTTTGAGGCTGATCTGAACCTTATCCATGCCTTTGCTGATGAAGGCCGTAAATGTGACTACTAAAAAAAAAGAAATATCATGAAGCAATTATTTATTCTTTCACTCCTGGTACTCAGTACTGCACTGGCAGGACAAAACAATTACCTGCAGGGATTCGATAAGGAAATTTCCGGATTGAGTTTTGGTTATCATACAGCTCTTCCCGATGTAAACGTTTCCCTGCTCATGAGAGGGCAGGCAGATTATGAAGCCATCAGCTGGATGACAGAAGTTGTTCCGGCAGATTACAAGGAGAAGGAGGTAGCATTTATCTGGTTGTTTAATATGGGAGTCTCCAACGATCCCGCGAATTTTATTCTCAGCCTGAACGGGGAACCTTATTTGAGCTTCAAAAACTTGAAGGAAGCGGAACTTGGAATCAGAAAAATCGAAGGAAAAAACGGGTCTGTTCTTACACTTAACGCGACCATGCTTGATGCCAATGGCGATCAAATGGGATTCGCCAGTTTAAAAATCCCAAAAAAGCATCTTACTCCGGGAAAGCCGGCACTTATTGAAATATCATCTGATACAGAAGAGAACAATGCATGGTACATGACCGCTAAAAGCGGAATCAAGCAAAGCATAGATGTGTATCAAAACCATGTTGTGCTTAAAGAGGAAGGAAAGCTTTATAATTCTGTAAGTGTCGATTTTATTCACATTGGTGCTGAGGTGCAATCAACTGTTTCAATCTCTGATGCAAAAGAAAGTGTTCAACTCACAGCAGGTTATAATAAACTGGAGCTCTTAATTCCCAAGCTTGAAGAAGAAACTCAAGTTACCGTGAAGATTAAAACCCAGGGAGAAAAAGAGCAAAGCATTCCGCTTACAATCAAGCCGGTTAAAGAATGGGAAATCTACATGGTTCAGCATACCCATACCGACATCGGTTATACCCGGCCCCAATCTGAAATACTGCCTGAACATCTGAGGTATATTGATCATGCCCTTGATTTCTGTGATCAGACAGATAATTATCCCGATGCAGCGAAATTCCGATGGACCTGTGAAACAGCATGGTCTGTAAGGGAATACCTGAGAAGCAGGCCACAGGAGCAGATCGATCGCCTGTTGAAACGAGTAAAAGAAGGCAGAATTGAGGTTACCGGAATGTTCCTCAACTATTCCGAGATTGTTGATGAACCTGCCCTGGCTGCCCAGACAAAAACCCTGCGAATGATCCAGAATAAAGGTTTCGATGTGAAATCCATAATGCAGAACGATGTGAATGGGATTGCCTGGTGCCTGGTCGATTACTACAATACGACCGATGTAAAATATCTGAATATGGGAATCCATGCGCACAGGGCCCGAAGACCTTTTGATAAGCCAACTACCTTCTGGTGGCAGAGTCCATCAGGGAATCGATTGCTGGCATACAGAAGTGAACACTATATGCATGGAAATGCAGTGGGCCTGACCTCCGGTAAACTGGTTGTCCTGAGAAACAACCTGTCAAAATACTTAAATACCCTGGAAGAAAAGAATTACCCCTATGATAGAGTAGCTTTTCAATTTTCGGGTTACGTCACCGATAATTCGCCTCCTTCTACAAAGGCCTGCGATATTATTAAGGAATGGAATGAAACCTATGAATGGCCAAAACTCAGAAGTGCGCTTGCCAGGGATTTCCTGATTTTCATTGATGAACAGCATTCGGATGAAATTCCGGTTCATGAAGTGGCCTGGCCCGACTGGTGGACCGATGGAGTTGGATCTGCAGCCAATGAAACCAAGGAAGTCCGGAAAGCGCATGTAAATATTTCCTCCACCACCGGCCTGCTTGCCATGGCAAAACTGTCCGGAAAAGAAATCCCGGCAGAGATTCATGGTGAGATTGAAAAGGTATATGACAACCTTTTATTCTATGATGAACATACGCACGGTGCTTCAGAAAGCATCCGGGATCCTCTTGCGCAGAATACCATAAATCAGTGGGGTATGAAATCATCCTATGCCTGGGAGGCAGCAAAATTAACGACGGTTGTGGAAGAAAAAGCAATGTCCATATTTGAATCTGCTTTACCAAAAACAGATAAGGCAAGCATTGCCATCTTCAATACCCTTAACTGGACTCGCTCCGGGATGCATACGGTATTTCTCTCCAATGAAGAAACGAAGGGAGGAGATTTTGTTATTGTTGACGCAGAGGGCCAGGAGATTCCCATTCAAAAGTATCAGCAAAGAACAGAAGGCGCTTACTATGGATTGTGGGTGAGCGATATTCCTGCCATGGGCTTCAAAACTTATAGCATTATTCCTGGTCAAAATGCAAAGACAGAAACTGGCAGTATTGGCAAATCATTTGAAAACGCTTACTACAAAATTGATATCGATGAGAGCAAGGGGGTTGTTTCAAGCATATATGATAAAGAATTGCAAATAGAACTGGTGGACCCGCTGGATACGCTAAGCCTTGGGAATTTCATTTACGAGCAATTGGGTAACCGTCATGAAATGGAGAGGCTAACGGGGTCACGCAGGGATACGGTTTATAAACCCCTGAACCTGAAACGAAGCCTGATGACAGATGTTAAACTGGTCAGAACACGATCCGGGGCTATTTATAACAGTCTGTTCCTGAATGGCAAAATGCCCGTTTGTACCGACAGCAGGGGCGTGGATATCGAAATCAGATTATATCACTATGCGAAAAAGATAGAATTACATTATTCCATTTATAAATTAGAGGTCACAGATCCGGAAGCTGTCTACATTAGTTTTCCCTTCCAGCTTGAAACAGGAAAACTTGCTTTTGAAGCACAGGGCGGCGTGGTATATCCTGGTAAAAACCAGCTGGAAGGGAGTTCTTCAGACTGGAATACCATTCAGAATTTTGCTTCGGTTCGTAACGATGAATCGCAAATCGTTTTTGTTAGCAGCGAAATACCCCTGGTTCAATTTGGTGACCTGAATCTGGGCCGCTACTATTACAGACTGAATCCCAGGACAAACCATATTTACTCCTGGGTATTGAATAACTACTGGGTAACAAATTTCAAAGCCAGTCAAAAAGGTCAGTTACAGTGGACCTATAGCATTACTTCTTCCGATGATAACTCAGACATTTTTGCAACACGTTATGGTTGGGGCGAAAGAGTCGGATTTAAGTCCAGGGTCATGTTGCCATCGACCAGTGCCACTGATAGTCAGCTTGTATCAAAAAGCTTCATTGGGCTTGAAGCTGAAAATCTCTTGCTGGTTAATGCTTCTGTATCCATTGATAATACCGGAATTATTCTTCACCTGCGTGAGCTCGAAGGTGATCATGCCATCCTTGATATCCGGAAACTGAAAGAAGAAACCGGGGCAACTTCCATTCATGAAGTCAGCATTCTGGAAGAAGAAATTGCTGAGCTTAGCTCTCCCCTGTTGATTGAGCATTATGAGACAAAATTCATCCTCCTGAAAACTAAATAATAGCTGAAAATGAAGAACCAGGAAACCAACAACTCCTATTTGCTGTTTATTGCATTAACCGCTGCCCTGGGAGGATTTCTGTTCGGGTATGACACCGCCGTAATATCGGGGACCATCAGTTTTGTAAAAGCAAAGTTTGCACTTGATGCCGCTATGGAGGGTTGGTTTGTTAGTTCTGCCCTGGTGGGCTGTATCGCCGGGGTATCCATTGCAGGTGAATTGTCCGACAGACTGGGCAGAAAATGGGCCCTGATCGGCTCAGGCCTCTTATTCTCCATTTCAGCTCTTGGTTGCGCGATATCGGCATCGCATGCCGAATTAATCGTATTCAGGCTTCTGGGAGGTGTTGGTGTAGGCGTGGCTTCCATGTTGTCGCCACTATACATTTCTGAGGTAAGCCCGGCAAAAATAAGGGGCAGAATGGTGGCTCTGTATCAATTCGCAATCACCGTAGGAATTTTATTTGCCTACTTTTCCAATGCCTGGTTACTTAAAAACAGCACCCTGGTTGACATGCACAATGCCTTGTTAAACAGGATATTTGCAGAGGAAGTATGGAGAGCCATGTTTGGATCCGAAGTGCTTCCAGCCCTGGTGTTCTTTATCACTATGTTCTTCATTCCTGAAAGTCCCAGATGGCTTGCCTCCAAGGGAAAGAACCAGCAGGCAAGAGTCGTTTTAACAAGAATAAATGGCAGTTCTCTTGCTGAAAAAGAACTGCTATCCATAAACGAAGCCATTAAAAATGAAGAGAAAGGCGCATGGAAAACTCTTTTTCGCCCGGGAATCAGGGTGGCCATGTTTGCAGGGATATTCCTGGCCATATTATCCCAATTCACGGGGATTAATGCCATTATATATTACGGGCCAAGAATAATGGAAGAAGCAGGACTTAAACTGAGTGAAGCCCTGGGAGGACAGGTGATTATAGGTTTCGTTAATGTCATAGCTACGGTTTATGCCATTTTGAAAATCGATAAATACGGCAGGAAAAAACTGATGCTTGGAGGTATAACAGGCATGGTCATCTCACTTATTATTGTCGGGCTTCTATTTTTACTAAAAATGACCGGTGGGGTAATCATCCTGATTTTCATCCTTACTTTTTGTGCATCATTCGCTATTGGGGTCGGGCCGGTTGTCTGGGTATTGCTTTCCGAAATATACCCTACAAATATTCGTGGCCGTGCCATGTCCATAGCAACACTTGCCTTATGGATAGCGGTAGCTATGATAGGTCAGTTTGTACCCTGGATGCTGGAGAATATAACACCGGCAGGCACCTTCTTCATATTTGCACTTTTTTGTATTCCGGTACCTTTTGTTTTGAAAATGATTCCCGAAACAAAGGGTATGTCGCTGGAGGATATTGAGAAGGTTTGGAAATGAATAGGAGACGACTAAAACAAGTTATATATTGAAGATCTGACTTAACAGAAAGATGAAAATGGACAGAAGAGAATTCATACGCCTTACAGGAGTTTCCGGCCTTGCCTTTTCCGGATTGATGCCGCTTGCTTCCTGTTCCAACGATGACCCGGATTTCGAAGCCCAACTGAAGCAGCAAGCCTTACTTGCCTTTAAGCGATTCGAAGAGGTCTGGGATTTCAACGATTTCTGGAAACGGGGAAATACCTTTGATGCCTGTCTGGTATTTGCCAGTGCCGTACATCAACGCTGGCCGGAAGATCCGGAAGTGATCGAAATGAATGCGAACATCGTTAAGATGCTGGAGCAGAATCTGGCATTCTTCCTTTCAGTGGATGCCGGGGGCATGTGGGCAGATGATTTTGGCTGGTGGGGATTGCAGGCCCTGAACGCCAGGAAATTCCTGCTTGGCCAGGGAGAGCTGGAGCTGGCAGATAAATTCTGGACCATGTCGGATGAGTTGTGCTGGAAGCAAAAAAGGGATGCCGCATACGATCATACTCCCGATGCCTTACCGGTTCCTCATGGGTGCAGGAACGGAGATGCCAATGGTCAGAGTCTGGGTGTGAAGAATACGGTTACCAATGTGCTCTTATTTCTCCTCTCATCGCGGATATACAGGCTTGCCAGAGCAGAAAACCGTAAAGACAGGGAAAAATACCTGGAGATGGCCTATGCTCAGTGGCTCTGGTTTACCGAATGGTTCAAACTTGAAGAATATGAATTCCTGAAGCAACTTTCTACCGAAGGTGCCCTGGTACAGGAACGTCCCATGGCTGAGTTTGAAGGCTCCGGTTATACCGACAAAATACACCCGCCCTGGGCTGAAGGATGGGTATGGACAGGAGATCAGGGCATGCTGGTGGCTGCCATAAGTGATATGATCGCTGTTAAGGATGATCTGGCAGCCTACATAGCTAAACATGAGCTGGATCCCGGGTTTGATGTGAATCTCTTTGAAGAAAAGGCAAATGGCATTATCCATTCAATCGGCAAAGGGGTAGAAAATGCATTAGTCGCCGATGTGGATGGGATCATTCGGGAGGCCCCGTGTTTATCCAGCTTTGGCCATGCACATGGACGGGATTATGTGGCCGGTCGCGGAATTATGATGCGCTACCTGGGCTCTGAAGAAGAAAAGTCCCGACTTGGAGTAAACCTGAATCAGGCTGTAATAAATTCGGTAGAGGCTATCTGGGCAAGCCGAAACACAGAAAACAATCAGTTTCAGCCCGAGTACACCTCAGAGCAAAATGATCAAATCTACGTGCAACAGTTTCGCCAACTATGGGGACTGGCCGACGATGTGCATACATGGGATTTATCAAGCATGGTCGAGAAGAATAAGAATGCCGTCTGTCAGGCTGTTGGGATGGATATGATAGGCGCCGCAATTCTTACCTTACAATAAATAAAACAAGATCATATGAAGACTTTAGCCAAGGTTCTTATACTAAGTATTCTAATGTTTGCTTCAAGCAGTTTGAAAGCACATGAAAGTGCCGGAAAGACTCAAATCCATAGCATTAATGTAAACTACAATCTGTATCAGATTTGTAAGAACGACCTGGAAGGTT
>CAYWGP010000242.1:0-54365 GCA_964458155.1 uncultured Bacteroides sp. | reverse complement strand
CCGGTAACAACAAGGAGCTGTTGAAGAAGATTTTTGGTCTGATCGATCTTACCACCCTGAGCGAGCAGGATAATCTGGAAAATGTCGGGCAGCTTTGCGACAAGGTAAACAGGTTGTCGGAAGCATTTCCCGCCATGCCTTCTGTTGCAGCCATCTGTGTATACCCTGAACTGGTTTCTGTAGTAAAAGAAAAGCTAGATAACCCCTTAATAGGGATTGCCTCTGTAGGTGGTGGGTTCCCGGCATCGCAGACCTTTACCAACATCAAGGTCATGGAAATAGAACAGGCCATTGTGCAGGGAGCTGAAGAAATTGATATAGTTATGCCGGTTGGGAAATTTCTGATGAACGATCATGAATATGTCAGCTACGAGATCCAGGTCATAAAGGAGCGTATCGGATCGGTTCACCTGAAAGTTATCCTCGAGACCGGAAGCCTGAAAGATTTTTCGCTGATCCGCCAGGCCTCATTGCTTGCCATTGAAGGCGGCGCTGATTTCATTAAGACCTCTACCGGAAAAATAACACCCGGGGCAACTCCCGAAGCAATGGCCATCATGTGCTGTGCCATCAGGGACTATTACAACCGCACCGGAAGGAAAATCGGCATCAAGCCTGCAGGGGGCATTTCCGACACCCGGACCGCACTGCTATATTATCATATTGTGAAGGTGATCCTGGGAGAAGAATGGCTTAACAGGGAACGCTTCAGAATTGGTGCAAGCAGGCTTGCAAACCGGATTTTAGGTGAATTTTTTGACAAAGGGCCTGATTTTGGTTATTTCTGACAGTGCTAGATGGGACGAATTACGTATATTTGTTTCAAAGAATTAAGTTCTTATACATAATTATAGCGGTTCGATATAAATTCCATTCTCATAGAGACGGGTTGAATTCCATGGCTTTTTTTCTTCAATATCGGACCGCTATTTTTTTATTTCGTTAATCGGTAGTGAAGATAGTCCAGCATCAGGGGAATATCTTTCAGATTGATGCCGTTTGCCACCAGGATATGCCGGTCATCATCCATGGTTTTCAGAAAGTCAGCCATTTCAAAATTCAGATCCCTTAAGGATTGGGCATAAAGCTCCACTGCATCTCTTTTATTACCCAGGGCCCATTGCAGGTGCCCGTAGTTGATATAATCGTAATATCCTGGTTTCCCTTCAAATACCTTTTTGAAGTATTTGTCAGATTTCTTAAGCTCCCCCAGGGCAAAATAACACCAGGCGATGGGCCGGAGAATATGCAGGTTCCCGGGATTCAGGTACTCGATTTTGAAGTAGTGCTTCAGTGCTGTGCTGTAATCGCCCAGCTTCAGGTGGCAAAATCCGATCAGGGATTCGATGGTCTGGTCGTCGGGCTGCAAAACCGTTGCTTTTTCATAGGCCTCAAGTGCATGCTTGTAATCCCCGGTTTTACGATAGCACAGACCCTGGTTCTTCAGGGTCCACAGGTTCGGCTCTCCGCTTAAACCTATGCGCTGGTAAAAAATTACAGCCTCCCTGAACTTCCCCATCTTCTGCTGGCAATAGCCAGCTTTTTCCAACAATTCCCTGTCATCGGCCTGTTTTTCAAGCAGCATTTTAAAAATATCAAACGCCTCTTCAAAATGATCTTTTTCAAAGAGATACTCGGCAATGTTCCGGGTAATGGAATCGTCTTCTACAATATGTGCAAAGAAATCAGACCTGTACAGGTCCAGCTTCCCGCTGAAAACATCCTCAAATTCATTTTTAAACGGAGAGATCTTAAAGAAGCGGTAAAGATCCTGGATGTACTGGATAAAAACCGTTCTACGGGTAAAATCGCCCGAGCTCAGTTTTTCATCCTCCAGCATTTCCTGCATTCCTTCCATCTCCATTAAAAAAGCGGTGGAGAGCATCTTTTTCTGCTCTTCGGGCAGGTAACGCAGGTTGAAGATAAAACTGTACTTGTCACTGTTGCATAGAAAGGGCATCTTCTTAAGTCCGTCCACAAAAATATCCGGATCAAAGTCCTCACTCCTGGAATCATAAATTTCTTTCAGATCGGGGTTTTCATTATGAAAGGGAACAAGCCAGTTGGACAGCTCGTTAAAAAACGGAAACTGTTTTAAATGTGCAAAAGTAGTCATATATACATCGGCCCCCTCCATCTGCAACTTCATAAATTCATCCACCATTCTGTAAAGATCATCCGACTCGCTGAACATGGATTCCCAGTCAGGATTTCTCCCCTCTTCCAGCAGTTCATCACGTATATCGTCCATCTTCAGCTTATCCTCAAGCTTTGGCTTCAGCTTGGCCATCTCCGGCATCAGATCTTCCTGCAGCTTTCTTCCGATCTCCAGTGTGTCCCTGGTCCTGATCAGCTGAAGAGCGATTTTCTCCAGGTTCTGTTCCAGTTTCAGATCTTCATTTATAAGCTTTAACCTGTGAATTATGTTGGGATAGAATTCGACTCTGTGATCGTACTGATAAAGCAGGATGACCAGTGCAACCAGTGCCCTTGCACTTACCTCCTGGTCTTCTTCTCCGGCAAAGTCCAAAAGCCGGTGTATTTTATCCTCATCCCAGTATCTTAGTCCCGACAAAAGGATGGCGCTTATATACAGGGCCTTTTCATGCCAGAGAAAATCCTGACAGGAGATAATGGCAGCGGACAGGCTATTCTCCGCCTCATTATACCGGTTGCTTAACCAGAGGTGTTTGAATATTTCAGCCGATAATTTCAGGCGTCCCTCATCGCCTGCATCAGGAGAGGTCCTTGCTTCATCGATCATTTCATCCAGCTCCCTTTTGAAGCTCAGGTCATCCATGGTCTCAATCACCCGCCTTCCGGTCAGTTCCTGCTGCCGGTCCACCTCCCGCTTTAAAATATAGGTATGCCATCCGGAATGATTTTCCATTAAACGGTCCTTCACCCGGTCGGCCAGTTCAAGAATAGAAGTCAGCAATTTATTATAGACCCTGTCTCTTTCGGGATCCTGTACACCCTCCAGCATGTAATTGAGCATCTGCTCGTAGGTGTGTGCAAGGTGCTCCTGCTGAATAAAAAAATCACTGTAGCCCGATTGTGCTACCATCTTATTAAGTATATCCAGGGCATCCTTGACCTTTCTGGCCGAAACCAGTTGACACAGGTGCTTGTAATGGTTTTTTATTATACTGACGTTAATCATCCATGTAGTATTTCAGGATGTTGTCCAAATATTAAGCCATGGATTGTGTTCAGACAGAATGGCAGTTTGGGTACACGGCCTAGTAAGTAAGAACGTGATAACCGCTCTTCATATATTCGCTTAGAGGAACTCCCATCCCCTTCACATCAATCCCCAGAGCTTTCAGCTCCTCTGTAACACCCAGCATGTTGGAGCAGGCAATGCAGGCCTCCAGGATCACCCCGTCCTTGATCATGGCCTTCACCTTCTCCTGAATCGCCTCATTTTCGGCCAGAAGGCTTGAAGATGAACCCCAGACAATCAGTACCACCTCATCAAACCATCCGTTTCTTTTGGCCGCATGGGTATACATCAGGCAGGATTTTTCAGCTACAACGGGATCTCCTGATACCCATAATACAGCCAGTTTTTCTTTTTTAGTTTCCATATCCTGGGCCTCTGTTAATACCGGAAAGGTGAAAGTCAGAATACAAGATAGGATAAAGATTCGAATGAAAGTATCATTTCTGAAGCTCATAATTTCCCGGATTTTATCTCTGTGAAATACAAAGGTACTCCAAATTTTATTGCATGTTCCTTACAAGCGGGTAGACAATGAAGGTATACACCCAGCAACCAGTACAGAAATTGAGTCCACACTCCAGAAAGGCAAAAAGTACCAGGGTGGCTCCTACTATATTGGCCAGGAGCGAAAAGCCCAATAAAGAAGCCGCGGTAATGCTTATGGTAAACAGGAGACCAACCCTTGCTGCAAAAATCTTTGGTGCCTTATCTATCAGAACCGGCTTTGTGCCTATGAATATGACAAATTTGTGGGCCAGCCAGCTCAGTGGACTATATGATAGCCTGGTAAAGGCCCTGATAAAAAAGTCCACTATCAGCATGGCCGGAAACAGCACATTACCAGTTATAAAAAAAATGCCCATAATCAAGATTACTCCCAGGGCTGTTACCCTGACCCTGTTTTCATCCACTCGCTCCGGGGATACCGGACATATCAATTGCGTAAATAAATTCATGATTTAAACCTTTTACTAACTATTTGTAATCATTAGACGAATAAGAATCTCAATTCTTACATCTCCCCGCAGGGAACAAATGTAGTTTCCCCGGATAAAGACTTAGCCTTCAGTGCCCGATTTACATTTATTTTAACAAATTCCTGTATATTCACCTGATGCAAGCGCTTTTGAAAGCACATAATGTATCCGTCGATAAAGCCGGAATCCGGATTGATCCGGGGGAAATGCTAAAGATCCTGGGAGAACAGCAGGGGATGATAGATGAACACGCCGCTACACTTATGGAGCAATATATCGGGGAGTGCCTTCAGGTCTCTTCTCCCGCTGGAGCCTATATCCTTGTTGAAGCCCTTGAATCTTCTTCCGCAGAACATATCAGCATCCCTGGAATTACCTTTAATTCAGGCAGAATCATTCACAAAATGCTACATCATGCTGATTACTATGCACTATTCATTGTTACCGCAGGACCCGGGCCCGAAAACCTGGCCAGGTCCCTGATAAGCGAAGGGAATTACCTGGAAGGCTACATTGCAGACCTGTTGGCCTCAGCACTTGTTGATTCGGCAGCGGACCAGGTACAGGAACAGGTCAGGAATTTTGTTCACGAACAGGGTCTTAAAATAACTAATCGCTATAGTCCTGGCTATTGTTCGTGGAGTGTAGCGGAACAGCAAAAGCTATTCCGCCTCTTCCCCGGGGGATGCTGTGGCATCTCCCTGTCCGATTCATCCCTCATGAACCCGATGAAATCCATCAGTGGCATCATAGGTGTGGGCGCCAATGTAGCCTACAGGGATTACACCTGTGAGATCTGTCCCATGAAGGAATGCCAGTTCAGAAAAGTGAGAAATCAGTAGAATGATGCAGCTGCCTGTTTTGCAAAGAGGCTGTCAAATTCCGGATTCAGATCAAAATAGACAGGGGCCTCTTCCTTTATGAGCCATTCTTTCAGCATAGATAGCAGCTCCTTATTTTTACCTGAGTTCAGGGATGCCAGATTATGCCTTTCTCCCGGGTCTGTAGCTATATTATAAAGCTCCGTTCCCCCATCTTCATAATAGTAATGCAATTTCCAGTTCCCCTCAATAATAACTGAACCGGGCCTGGTCCGAAACAGGGGGTCCCGGCCATCGTCATAGCCCTTTCTGTATGCTTCCAGATAAACGGGAAAATGAAAAAAGAGTGGCCTTTCCTGCAGGGATTCCTCAGCTCTCAGGAGGGGCCAGAGGGAGAGCCCATCCAGATTCCCGGGATGCTCCGTTCCGAGCATATCCATCAGTGTGGGGAAAAAATCCAGATTAATGACCGGCTCCTCAGATATGGATCCATCAGGAATTTTACCGGGCCACCTGAAAACAAGCGGAACCCTTATTCCTCCTTCATAATAGGAGCCTTTACCCGCCCTCAGGGGGTCCTGACAGGATATTTCCCTGATCCCCCCATTATCCGAGGTAAAGATGACCAGGGTATTTTCAGAGAGCCCCTGTTTATCCAGCTCCTCCATCAGACTACCAATGCAGCTATCCAGGTTATCTACCATGCCTGCATAGGAGGGATTGCTCTGACAGCCCGAAGCTCCCTTATGTTCATATTTTTGCTCAAGCCTCGCTTTCGCCTGAATGGGTGTATGGACCGCATAGTAGGGCAGGTAAAGAAAAAAGGGGCCCTTACTGCTTTGCCGTATGAATTTCACCGCCTCTTCAGTCAGTCGATCAGTCAGGTATTCACCCTCCGGTGCTTCAAGATCAGGCTTTATATATGGGGCAAAGTAACTACGGGGATGACCCCATAGACCTCCTCCAACATTATGATCCATCCCCTGGGAGCGGGGGTCCGAACCGAGATGCCATTTTCCAATGTTTATGGTAACATAACCTGCCTGTTTAAGGGCCTCGGCCAGGGTGAAATACTCATCCGCAAGGATGGTGGCATTTGTTGCCGGAATCAGTCTGCGGGTCCTTGGATCCCCTCTTTCTGAAGAAGCAACAGTATAAATGCCATGAGCAGTGGGATACATACCCGTCATAAGACAGGCGCGGCTGGGAGCACAATTGGCCGCAGCCGCATAGGCCCTTCGAAATACCATTCCTTCACCTGCAAGGCGATCCAGGTTGGGAGTCTCATAATAGGAGCTTCCCATAAAACCCAGATCCTTCCAGCCCAGATCATCGGCAACGATCAGCACAATGTTTGGAGCTGAAGGGGCCTTTTTCCCGCAGGAAGCAAATGCTGTCATCAGCAATATCAAGACCGAAAATAAAGGATTTCTCATGCTTATTCCTGATTCAGGGCTCTTCCGAAATTAAATTTTTCAGATGGTACCCGCTCTTCCTCCATCATCATGCCAAAACTTTCAACAAGATCCGGATGCAGGTCCGCCACATTATTTTCCTCAAAGGGATCAATATCCAGGTTGTACAATTCAAGGGGTCCATGGGGATTCTTCCCCACATTCAGCCTGACAGCCTTCCACTGATCCACCAGGATGGCCTGCTTACCACCCATCTCGTGGAACTCCCAATACAGAGAAGAATGCTTCAACTGCTCGTTTCCCAGCAACTCGGGTAAAAAAGAGATCCCATCGCTGTCTTCATATTTAAATCCACTTAGCTCCCCCAGGGTTGGAAGGATATCCCAGAAGGCAGAGGGATGATCCGATATACCCCCTTTTGCAATGGTGCCTGGCCAGCGTACAAGAAAGGGTACCCTGATCCCTCCTTCGTAAAGGTCTCTTTTAAACCCTCGTAATCCCCCATTGCTGTTGAAAAAAAGTGGATCTGCACCTCCCTCCTGGTGGGGACCGTTGTCGCTGGTAAACATAATGATGGTATTCTCCGAGAGGCCCAGCTCGTTCACTACCCCGACGATCTCACCTACATACTGATCTATGCGGTGGACCATGGCCGCAAAAGTGGCATGGGGATTATCCTGGCTACAATACATACCAATCACCATATCGGGACCATAATCGGCACCCGGTCTGCCCACGTAAGGAGTTTCCGGATACTGGCCCAGGTACTGGCTGAAAATTTCATCATCCGGAACAAGAAGCTCCGCATGGGGGATCACTATGGGCACGTAAGCAAAGAAGGAGGTATCGCGGTTTTCCCTGATAAATTCAATGGTCTTATGCTGAATCAGATCCGGCGCATAGGTCTCTGTGCTGGTCCAGTCGTTCCCCTCCAGGTATACCTTCTCTGAATTCTCCCAGAGATAGGCAGGATAGTAACGATGGGCATAGCGTTGACAGTTATACCCAAAAAACTCATCGAATCCCTGGTTCAGGGGATCCCCTTCAGAGCCCGGATAACCCAGACCCCATTTCCCAAAGGCCCCGGTCACATAACCCACCTCTTTTAAACGTTCTGCAAGGGTCTCCACCGAAGCGGGCAGGGGTTCCTGTCCTTCCGGTTTGACTTCCCGGTTCCCGCGGATGGGTGTATGGCCTGTGTGCAGTCCGGTCATCAATACCGAACGTGATGGAGCGCATACGGTGCTCCCTGAATAGTGTCTGGTAAAGCGAATGCCATCCTTTGCAAGCTGATCCAGGTGGACTGTGCTAAATGCCTGCTGTCCGTAAGAGCCCAGGTCGCCATAACCCAGATCATCAGCCAGGATATAGATAATATTGGGAGGCGCTGTTTCAAGAGCGGAGTCACGATCTTTGGTGGCACAGGCACTGATAAGGAGGACAGTTACAAGTACAAAGAAATTCATGGAGTTTTTCATCAATGGATTCTTTTAGAATAAGCATACAATGTACATAATTTGAACCTTAGCTCTCAGGGATTGTTTAAATTTGCGCAGATGAAAAAAGTTTCTTTTAAAACCTTAGGTTGCCGTTTGAATCAATATGAAACGGATGCGCTGGTTACACGCTTTCACCAGGCAGGTTACCAGGTGGTGGATTACTCTTCCCCCGCCGACATCACTGTGATAAATACCTGCACGGTTACCAGCCAGAGTGATCAGAAATCACGGAACACCATCAACAACGCAGCCCGGAAGAATCCGGCGGGCCTGGTGGTAGTCACCGGCTGCATGGCCAACAATCACAAGGAACAGCTGGAAACCAATAAGAAGATTACCTATGTGGTAGACAACGAGCGCAAGAGCCAGATCGTTTCGCTTGTGGATGCCCACTTCAAGGGAGAGGTGGTCCATCCGGAAAGTTATTCAGGAGATGTATTTGGATTTGAAACTGTTGACAAAAGCCTGCATACCCGCACCTCCATTAAAGTGCAGGATGGTTGTGATAATTTTTGCACCTATTGCATTGTCCCCTCGGTAAGAGGGAGGGCTGTAAGCCGTCCACTGGAAGAGATCCTGGAAAATATCCGCAGGGTAGTCGACAATGGATTTAAGGAGATAGTCATTACAGGCGTAAATATCGGGCGTTACGATCATGGACAGAACAACCTGGAACGAGCCATAGAAAAGATGGCGGAGCTGCCCGGCGATTTCCGCATCCGGATCTCCTCCATGGAGCCAGATGGTTTCGGACCCGATTTTTATAAGGTGTTCCAGCATCCCAAAATGGCCCCCCATCTTCATCTCTGCATCCAGAGTGGATCCGATACCATTCTGAAACGTATGAGAAGAATGTACACGACCCGGTCCTTTATGGAAATCATAGATACTTTCCGTAATAAAATGCCAGATTTTAACTTCACCACCGATGTGATTGTAGGTTTTCCGGGGGAAAGCGAAGAGGATTTTACTGATACCACCAGGGTGGTGGATGAGGCCCGCTTCAGTCACATTCACACCTTCAGATACTCCAGGCGAAAGGGTACTCGTGCCGACCACATGGATGAACAGGTCCAGGAGCAAATCAAAGCGGAAAGAAGCGAAGTGATCCGGCATATTTCCGAAAAAAACAGGCTGCTCTATATGGAAGAAATGCTTGGCAAAACAGAGCGCGTGCTAATCGAAAAGCTAAACCGGGCTGGGGTGGCCCAGGGTTATGGCGAACACTACCTGCCCATACACTTCCCCGCCCCCCATCACGCGAAAAATATCTTTGCTGAGGTGCAGCTGGATAAGATTGGATCAGGAGATACTCCTTTCATACATGCGAGGGCTCAGAGTCTTAAGCCATAGTATAAATGATCGGCCTGCCGGCCCTCGATCCTTGCAATACCGGGCATCCTGCCCCACTCTTCAAAGCTATACTTTTTAAGCAATGCAATGCTGGCCGGATTTCTGTTCAGCAATAAGGCAATAAGTACTGAAAACCCATAATCAGGTGCTACATGAATGGCATGGTTCAGCAGGCTTTTCCCTATACCTTTCCCGCGGGTCAACTCATCCACATAGTAACTCACCTCCGCCACATGGGCCAGAGCCTGCCGGTCTTCCCGGTAAGGTCCAAGGGAAACCCAGCCAACTACATTCTCTTCCTCCAGAGCCACAAAAACCGGAAAGCGGGCAGGGTCATGCAAGGCAAACCATTGCCTTCGTTCCTCCATCCCCAACGGTTCAAGGTGAGCGGTACAGAAAAGCTGATTAACCGCCTGGTTATAGATGCGGTTTATGGCCTCCAGGTCTTCCCGTCCGGCCGGTCTTATATTCATAATCCAAAGTTAAAAAAGAGTTAGACTCCAAAAACAATTTAAACCTTTTACACTGTTCCTTGTCTAAATGCTATCTTTGCGCGAATTTTTGACTTTTAATTACAGATAATGAGAAAAATAGACAGGAGAATTGTCATCATTGTAAGTGTTATTTTTATCCTTGTGGTGGCCTGGGGTTTGATGCGTTTCCTGATAGCCCAGAAAGAAGCTCCGCCTGTTCGCAGATCCGTTGAAGCACGCCGTTATGTAAGGGTCGAAGCTGTGAAATACAGCCAAATCGCTTCGGCGGTCTCTGAAAGGGGAAGGCTAAGCTCCATTGCTGAAATTGATATTGTGGCTGAAGCCTCGGGTAAGATCCAGACAGGGCAGGTGGCTTTGAAAAAAGGGTCCAGGTTTTCCAAGGGAGCTGTGCTTTTTGAAATCTACCCCGACGAAGCTATTTTAGCACTCAAGGCCCGAATAAGTATGTACCAGAATACTCTGGCAGGAATTCTCCCCGACCTGGCCATCGATTTTCCGGAGGCCGAAGAGGCATTCATGGCTTTCTTCTCTTCCATTTCAGTGGACGAAGCACTTCCACCCATGCCGGAGATTAAAGACGACAAGCTGAAAATCTTCCTGGCCAGCAGAAATGTGATCTCTGAATATTACAGTATTCAAAGTGATGAGCTTCAACTTCAGCGTCGAACCATAAGAGCTCCCTTTAACGGTACTTATAAAGAGGTTTACATGGAACACGGTGCCTACACCAATGCCGGTGGAAGAGTGGCCCTGGCCATACAGACTGACCAGCTGGAAATGGAAGTCCCCGTTGTCCGTGCAGATGCCGCCTGGATCAAACTGGGCGATCCGGTCCAGGTCCTGTCCGAGACAAGGGGCCTGAGCTGGGAGGGCACCGTCATAAGAAAAGGTCAGTTTGTGGATGAAGAGTTTCAGAGTCAAACAATTTTCATCCGTATCAAGCACAACAGCAAGCAGTCTCTTCTGGCCGGAGAGTATCTGACGGCTATCTTCCCGGTTCGTCCCATTGGAAATGTAATGGAAATTCCCAGAAATTCCGTATTCAACAGCGACGAGGTCTTTGTGGTCCGCCAGGGACGTCTGGCCAAGGAGCATATTAACGTAATTAAGGTCAATACCCGTACCCTCATATTTAATGGAATCTCTGAGGGAGATACCATCGTGGTACAACAACTTATTAACGTATCCGAGGGGACCCAGGTGCAGACTGACAAAGATGCTCCGAGAGAAGCAGAAAAAGGGCCAAAAGCTAACAAAACCGGATCATGAGGAAGATTGTAGAAAGATTTGTCGAGTACCCGGTATATGCCAACATCATTATAGCCATTGCTGTATTTGCCGGGGTTTACAGCATGACCAATATGAAAAAGGCCTTTTTCCCGGAAACGGAGAGCCGTTTTTTAACGGTATCTGTATTCTATCCGGGGGCCTCCCCCGTGGAGATGGAGGAAGGTGTTACTTCCAGAATTGAAGAAGCCGTCCGGGGACTCATCGGAATTAAAGAGATTAGCTCCACTTCGATGGAAAACTCGGCCAGGGTGTCCATTGAAACCACCGGGGAATATTCCATCAATGAGGTGCTTCAGGAGGTAAAGAATGCTGTGGACGGGATTTCTTCCCTTCCTTCAGCAGCTGAACGGCCCATAGTCTCCAAACGGCGATCCATGGCAGGAGCCATTCGGATGGAAATGGTCCCCATGGACGGCTACGAGATTGACCTGATGACCCTGAAGGAGCATGCCCAGCGTGTGGAAGAAGACTTCTTTAATTCGGGGATCATGAGTCAGATATCCATCTCGGGATACCCCAATCCTGAAATTTCTGTAGAGATTAAGGAAGAAGAGCTCTTGCGTTACAATATCACCTTTGATGAAATTGTCAGGGCTATTCAGAACAACAACCGTGATATCTCCGGGGGTGAAATTAAGTCGCAAGAAGAAGAATTCCTGATCCGGTTACGCTCCAGGAGTGCCAAACCCGACAAGATCGGAAACATCATTCTGAGGGGGGAAACCGACGGGAGTTATGTCCGAATCCGTGATGTTGCCGAAGTGAAAATAAAATTTGCCGATTCGCCCAACCAGCAATGGACCAATGGCAAGCCTTCTATTTCCATAAGCGTGGAAAAGCTTCCCGAAGAGGACCTGGATGCGATCACAGAATATGCACGGGACTATATAGAAGATTTTAATGCCAGAAACCAGGGTGTGGAACTCATAGTTTCCAGAGCCTACCTGGATATTCTCAAAAGCAGACTGGACCTCCTGAGGCGCAATGGTCTGTTGGGATTTGTACTGGTGATCATTGCACTTTCCATGTTTCTTACTTTCAGATTATCACTCTGGGTTTCAATAGGCATCCCCATCTCTTTCCTGGGCATGTTTATCATTGCCAATTTCGTAGGCATTACCATTAACCTGCAATCCCTCTTTGGAATGATCCTGGTCATCGGGATCCTGGTGGATGATGGTATCGTAATTGCTGAAAATATCTATCTGCATTTTGAAAGGGGCAAAGGACCCATGCATGCGGCCGTGGACGGCACCATGGAAGTTATGCCGGCGGTACTTACCTCGGTAGCCACTACCATCGTAGCCTTTTCCCCCCTGCTTTTCCTTGCCGGAACCCGCATGGAGATGATGTTACATGTAGCCGTGGTGGTCATTGCTTCCCTGGCCTTCTCCCTTATAGAGGCTTTCCTGATCTTGCCTGCCCACCTGGGCAGTGACTGGGTTTTGAACCGGAAAAAGCTGGAGGCGAAAAAACGCGGACCAGGTCAGGTATTCGACAATTTCATGCACTGGTTGCGCGACAATGTGTACAGCCACTTCTTAAACTGGCTGGTCAAATGGCGCTACATCGCTATCAGTTTTCCCATTGCCCTGGTACTGATTACTGTCGGTCTTTTTGCCGGAGGTCATATCCGGAATACCTTCTTTCCTATGGTCGACTTTGACAACTTTACTCTTAATGTGGCCTTTACGCCCGGGGATGGCGAAAAGCAAACTCTCGAGTTCCTTGACAGATTTGAAGCTGTGATCTGGGAGGTGAGTGACGAGATCACTGAAGAATTGGGCCTGGATGAGCCTATAATTGAGCGTACCAGTAAAAGGCTGGGGTCGTCATTCAGCGGACAGGAGCGTGGAGCCCATGCAGGAAGCATCAATGTCTATCCCATTGACCTGGAAGGTTATGATATTTCGGGTCGTGAAATCTCCACCCGGGTAAGCATGAAAATCGGAAAGGTCCCCGAAGCACGCAAGTTTACCGTAGGGGGCCGGAACCGCTGGGGCTCCCCCGTCTCCATCGGTCTGATGTCAAAAAACCTGGAGGAACTGGAAGAAGCGAAAGACTTTATGATCGCCAGGCTAAATGAAATGCCTCAGCTTAAAGATGTGAATGAGAATATTGCCCTTGGAAAGCAGGAGATAAGACTCGACCTGAAACCCCGGGCCTACTTCCTGGGTCTGGATGAGTCGGCCATTGCCTCCCAGGTCCGCCAGGGCTTTTACGGAGCTCAGGCACAACGTCTGCAGGTTGGGCGTGATGAACTGAGGGTCTGGGTACGCTATCCCAAATCGGACCGGACCACCCTGGGCCAGATGGAGAATATGAAAATCAAAACCCCCCAGGGAACCTATCCACTTTCGGAACTGGCAGACTATCACATGGAACGTGGTCCGGTGGCCATCAACCGCTTTAACGGATCCCGCGAAATCAGGGTGGAAGCCGAAACGGTCGACCCACTGGCATCAGTGCCCGAAATACTGGAGCAGGTGGAACAGGAAATTATGCCTGAACTGGAAGCTCAGTTTGCCGGCATTCGCTATGTTTACCAGGGACAGCAAAAATATAGCCAGGAAGCCATGGGTCAGGCGGGTAAATATTACCTGGTTGCCTTCGCCATTATTCTTATGCTGCTTGTCCTCCATTTCAGGAGTGTGCCCAAAGCACTTATCATTATACTTATGATTCCGGTATCCCTGCTGGGTGTAGCCTGGGGACATGGCTTACACGGTCAGCCTCTCTCCATGATGAGTCTCTGGGGTGCAGTCGCACTGACAGGGGTAATTATAAATGATGCCATCGTTTTCTATGCCAAATACGACGGATTGCTGATCGAAGGCTGGAAGGTGCCCGATGCAGTGAAGGAAGCGGGCAAGATAAGGCTCAGACCTATTATTCTTACATCCCTGACCACAACCATCGGACTGTTTCCCATGTTATTTGAAAAAAGTGTACAGGCACAGTTTCTGATCCCTATGGCCATCAGTCTGGCCTATGGTGTGGCCCTGGGTACCATATTCATCCTTATTTTCTTCCCCGTATTGATCATGCTGCTGAACGATGTCAGGGTCTATGCACGTTACCTTTGGACAGGGGTTAAACCAAGCCAGGAAGAGGTGGAAACCGCAATGATCCAGGAAAAGAGGAAAGAGAGATTTGAAAAGAACCGGGGCAAATACAAACCCACCCTTGAAGAAGACTAATCATGATTATAAAAAGAATCTTTAGCTATATAAGCATCGGCCTGCTCCTTACTGTTTCTGTGAGAGGTCAGGACAATGAACTTACATTGTCTTATGCCCTGGAACAGGCTCTGGCAAACAACTACGGGCTGATCATTTCAAGGGCTGATCTGCAGGTGGCTGAGATAAATAACAACTGGGGTACTGCCGGTCGCTATCCCACCATAGGTTTTGAAGCTTCCGATAACAACAACTATGAATTGAACAGCAGCGCCTATACCAACCGCTTATCGGCAGGCGTGGGATTAAACTGGGTGTTGTTTGACGGATTCGCGGTTAACTTTACCAAATCCAGGCTGGAGAACCTGGAAGATCTGACTTCGGGTCAGCTGGCAGTGCAGGTGGAAACAACCATTGAAGAGATAATACTGGTCTACTACAGTGTGCTTTTGCAGAAAGAGCAACTCGAGGTACTGGAAACAGTGATGCAGCTCTCTGACGACCGTTACCAGTATGAATTGAAAAAACAATCCCTGGGCGGCTCGGTCACTTATAATGTGCTCCAGGCAAAGAATGTCTACCTGACCGACAAGGCCAACTTTATGAACCAGGAGATGCTGGTTCGCAATACCACCAGGAACCTCAACTATCTTATGGGTGTGGAACCCTCTCAAACCTGGGAATTCACCGAATCCTTTGAGCCAGACACCTCGGATTTTATCCTGGCCGACCTGCTCTCTAAAATGAAAGCGGACAACCAGCGATTGAAAAATCAGTATACCGGGCTGCTATTGAGGGAAAATGAAACCTCTCTGCAAAGATCGGCCTACTATCCTTCTGTTTCCCTTGGAGCAGGAATGGACTACGGTCATACATGGTCCTCCGGAGGTACACAGGATGTAAATAGTGAGATTATCACACCTTATGGCAATGTGCGTCTCTCGTTCGATATCTATAGTTCAGGGCTTAGAAAAAGGGGCATGGAGATTGCAAGGATCAACGAGCAGGTGGCCAAAGTTGAAATTGATCAGATGGAACATGCCCTGACCAATGAACTGTTTAACCTTTACGATTATCACTCGGTTAGGCTTGAGCTGCTGAATGTGGCCAACGAGAACCTGGAAGCAGCCAACCTGAATCTTTCTATTTCAGAGGATAAATACCGGTCCGGTGTAATCAATTCCTTCAATTACAGGGACATTCAGCTGATATTCCTGAGCGCCTCCTACCAGCGCCTTAATGCGGTCTATAATCTGATCAGCTCCAAGACCGGGCTCACCAGGATCACCGGGGGCTTCCTGGGATATGCGTCCCAATAGTGCTCATTATCTGTACGATAACGGACATTGCCTGTCCGAATGGGGTCATTTCAGCATAAATTTCGGCATTTAGACTCTCTATTAATGCTCTGTTCAACAGCTATTTAAGCGAAATGGTAAGGCATTTGCACATTTAGTGAGGCCATATTCACTATTACAAAACTATATGCTCCGACATTTTCTGACCATTTCCACCAGGAATCTCCTGAAACATTTCAATTACTCCCTGCTGAATATCATTGGCCTGGCCATCGGTATCTCCAGCTTCCTGTTTATCCTGATTTATGTAAGCGATGAGCTGAAATATGATCGCTTCCATGAGAACCATAAGCAGATCTACCGCATGAATCGCCTGTATGACTCCAATGACATACATGAAGATGCAGCCACCGTTTCCTTCCCTTTCGGTCCTGCCCTTGCCGAGGACTATCCCGATATGATCGAATCGGTGGTCAGGTTCTTTGACTTCCAGGTATCGGAAATGCTTTTTGAAAATCTGGAGGATAGTACCGATGTGATAAAATTCAATGAAGAATGGTTTTATCTTGCCGACTCGGCTGTTTTCCAGATGTTTACTTTTCCCTTTCTTGAAGGGGATCCGGCAAGTGCTCTGGACCGGCCCAATTCCATTGTGCTTACAGAAAGTACAGCCAGAAAATATTTTGGAGATCAACCGGCCATGGGAAAAACTCTCCGGATGGAAGAACAAATTGTATTTGAGGTGACTGGCATTATGAAGGACCTCCCCGAACAATCACATTTTAAAATCGACTTGCTGGGCTCCCTTTCTACCTTCAGAGTCCTTCAAAGGGGTCAGTTTCCACAAACCTGGATCTGGAATCCGTGCTGGACCTATGTGCAACTTCATGAGCATATCACAAAGGAACAGCTGGAGGCTCAGCTACCTGATTTTCATCTCAGGCAATACGCCGATTTCAAGGATCAGAAGATTACCCTGTATATGCAGCCACTTACCGATATTCATCTTCAATCCCACCATGAATATGAAATGCATCCTAATGGAAAACTATCCTACATTAAGATTCTTTCCCTCATTGGAGTATTCGTTTTAATCCTGGCCTGCATTAACTTCATGAATCTGGCCACCGCCAGCTCATCTGGACGTGGAAGGGAGATCGGTATGAAAAAAGTCGCCGGAGCCAGAAAGAGACAGCTTCGTTTGCAATTTCTGGGCGAATCACTGATTATCACCTTATTTGCATTCCTTCTGTCGGCCATCATTATTGAACTCCTGCTTCCTGCATTTAACAACTTTACAGGTAAATCCATTGATCCTGGCATCGTGATCAATCCCATCAGCCTGGCCATTGGGCTTCTACTGCTGCTTGTTGTAGGGCTCCTTTCCGGATCCTATCCCGCGTTCTTTCTTTCACGTCTGGATACCAGTCACCTGAAAGGCACTCTCTCTGCCGGAGCTGGAAAAGGAATGGCCAGAAAAGTCCTGGTGGTGGTCCAGTTTTTAATCTCCGTCGCGCTGATTATTGGCACCATCACTGCCTTTTCACAGCTGAACTACCTGAAAAAAACCGACCTGGGATTCGACCGCGACCGGGTGATTCTGATTCCAACTAAATTCAGAACGGCGATTCATTTTGAAAGGTTTTCCGAGGAGCTTAAAAAACATAACCAGGTTATCTCGGTAACCGGAATGGAAGACATCCTGGGAGCCAATCACAATACCCGGTCCGTGGTTGTTGAAGGCATGTTTGATGACCAGCCTTTCTGGTATCCAGCCTTCCTGGTGCGATATGATTTCATCGAGACCTTTAAAATTGCCGTGGTTGAAGGCAGAGCATTTTCCCGCAATTTCCCCTCAGATACATCGGAAGCTATAATGATCAACGAAAGCATGGCCAAACATCTGGGCTGGACCAATGAAGAAGCCATCGGAAAGGCAATCCGGATGGATGGAAATGAAAGAGTAATAGGCGTTTTTGCCGATTTCAATGCCCTTTCCCTGCATAAACCCGCCGGGAATTTTATCCTTGATATGCTGGAGAATCCAATGGGGGCAGCAGCCTTAACCCGTTATATGGCGGTAAAGGTTAATACGGATGACTACGATGAAGTATTGAATTATATAAAGATTGTCTGGGACGAAATATCTCCCACACGTCCTTTTGAATACTCCTTCCTGGATGAAGAGCTTACTACACTTTATAAAGACGAAAATTCATTTTCCAGGCTCTCCATAATACTGACCATCCTGGCCATAGTCATTGCCTGCCTTGGCCTCATCGGGCTCACTTCTTTTATGGTTGAAAAGAAAACCAAAGAAATCTCTGTGAGAAGAGTACACGGGGCATCAATATCAAATGTAAACACCATGCTGTCAAAAGAGTTTCTCTGGTTGATCATGATCGCCAACCTGGTCAGCTGGCCCCTGGCCTGGTTTGGAATAAACAGCTGGCTTGAGAATTTCAGCAGGCATATCGATGTTCAGTGGTATCTATTTGTTGTATCGGCCATTGTGACGGTTCTGATTACTTTGCTTATTACATCCATTCATGCTTTACGTGCATCCAGGATGAATCCGGCCGATACTCTTAAATATGAGTAAAGCTTGACAAGGCCCTTAAAGTGTCATAACTTGTATGATCTGAACCCCAAAAATTCTGATCATGACAAGGATACGATACATGTTGTTTCCTCTTTTCCTGGCCATTGCGGGAATGATTACCGCTTGCAGTAATTCAGGAAGTCTGGAAGTGGATACCCTGGAGATTCAGGGAGTTACCTGGGCCTGCAACATCACTTCCTCATATTCTGTTTTTGGCCCCGCCTCCGAATCAGAAGAACAACTGAAACTTGTGTTGCCAGCTACTGAGGGAGATTTGCTCTATATGCTCCTTGACGACCAGCAGTTTTATTACAGGTATCGCAGGGAAGATGGAACCCGCCTTTCAATCACATTCGATACCCACAATACCGTGTCGGTATACCTGAATGAGCACCTGGAGTATGTGGAGTTCTCAGGTCCTTCTTCACTGAAAGCCTTTAGCGAGCTCACTGATGCAGAAGTTAAGCAAATCGCCACCATCTATATTCAAGGATCCATCTCAGAAAAAATATTGTCCACCCTGAAACAACACGAAACAGCCCTCCCGGGGAAGGGGATTGTACTGGCGGGCGGTTCAGGAACAAAGAACTTCGATGAACTTTTCTCCCTTTGTCGCCCAAAATTACTTGTGCTGGAGGACTCCTGGAGGCTTCCTGCTCCCGAAAAGAGCAGCCCTCTCTCCAAGTTGGAACTCCTGTGGATTAATGGAGAACTTACTTCACTGGCAAATATGGTCCGGTGCTGTGGAAATCTGGAATCGCTGATCATCTCCGACTGGGAACCGGAACCGGGGGAATTGCTTCGGCTTTCCGGATTAAAAAAACTGCATAGCCTGACCATCGCAGAATCTGATCTGATTTCTCTTTCAACTATTGAATTCCCCCCATCGCTTAGCAAGCTCCATCTGATAAGCTGTGATACGCTTTCGGATATCAGCAGGCTTGCAGATCTTCCCGATTTGACGCGTCTGAGCCTTTCGCAGTGCAAGCAATTAAGGGACGTGGATCAGCTTCATCAACTAAACAGCCTGCAGTGGCTGGCTTTTCCTCCCTTAATATCACATGCTGGATTCAAGAAACTATCAGAAGCGCACACGCAGCTGGAGGTAGTTGAGTTGATTGACTGTTCGGAAATTGTAAATATGGCTCCCTTGCATGCACTGCCAAAGCTGAATACCCTGATCCTTCAAATGGAGAAGGAGCAGCTGTGGTTGATTGACTCTCTGAAACAGTTAAACACTCTTATACTAACAGATGATTTAATTTATGATAATTCTGAATGGATCAAAGACTTACGTACATCATTAGCAGATACTGAAATTGTCCCTGGCAGTGGACTTTGCCTGGGCTCCGGCTGGATTCTTCTGCTGCTGCCCTTCATCCTGATTTTCCGGCATTATTTCCGTCATAAAAAATAAAGCTGTGGCCCATTCCAGGCAGACCTGCACCTCCAGGATCAGGCAGCATCCCGGACGAATAAAAGATGTATTCCTGGCCCTGTCGGGAATTCTGGTATTTGCCACTTTCATTCATCATCCCTTTCCCCTAAAGATGCTTGCAGTCGGGGGACTTGCAGGCACAGCGGCTGTAATCGGGTTTTCTACCAGGACCACAACGCTCCGGAAGGCCTTTGGCCTTGGGTCCCTGAACCGAAGAGTTCTGCTCTATATGCTGACCGGCGCCCTGATGGGTGTGCTCATGGGCATACTAACACGCAATCGCTTTGAACTGGCTTTAATTCCCGCCGGCTTAAGCGGAATTGCCTTGCTCGCTCCCCTGGTGGGAGCAGCCGAAGAGCTGTTATTCAGAGGATATATTCAGGGCCGCCTGCAGCCCCTGGGGAAAGTTATCTCCGTTGCAGGCGCTTCTGCAGCTCATACCTTCTATAAACTGCTGGTAATCCTGAGCCTTTCCATTCCCCTGCAATTTGATTTCTTCTTTCTGATCTTCTGGACCTTTTTAGGCGGAGTCCTTTTCGGTGCACTGCGCGAACTTTCCGGTAATACAATCCCGCCGGTGATTGCTCATGCCGTATTTGATATTTTATTGTACGGGACCCTTAGCACAGCCCCGGTCTGGGTTTGGAGTTAGTTATTATATTTATGATATGAAAAGAATCATTCACCTTACGCTTTGCCTGCTTACAGCCGTTATTATGAGCTGCAGCCAGAAAGGAGAACAAATGATCATGACCGTAAATGGTCCCATTCCAGCATCACAAACGGGCATAACACTGAGCCATGAACATGTGTTGGTCGACTTTATTGGAGCTGATAGCACAGGCTACCACCGATGGGAAAAACAGGAGGTGATAAATAAAGTATTACCCTTCCTGTCCGAGATCCGGGAATACCAGGTATCGACCCTGATAGAATGCACGCCAGCCTACCTGGGCAGGGATCCATGGCTGCTAAAGGAACTGTCTGCACAGACTGATATACACCTGCTTACCAATACAGGATTTTACGGTGCTCATAACAACCGCTTCCTTCCTGAGGAATTCCATCGGATGACCGCTACGGAACTATCCCGGATCTGGGTGGATGAGTTTGAGAACGGGATTGAAGGAAGTGGTGTCAAACCCGGATTTATCAAGATGGCGGTAGATGCGAATGATACCCTGTCAAAGGAGCATATTAAAATCATCACTGCTGCTGCACTGGCCCATCAGAGGACCGGACTGGTCATTGCCTCTCATACAGGTCCCGACGGCCCGGCCTTTGAGCAGATAAAGGTGCTCCAATCCCATGACGTTGATCCATCCTGTTTTATCTGGGTTCATGCCCAGCAGGGAAGCCTGGAGGGGAACCTCAGAGCAGCTGCGCTGGGCTGCTGGATCTCTCTGGACAATGTGAACCTGAATATCAAGGCTGGCAACGAATATGACATAAGCTGGTATGCTGCCAGAATTCAGGAATTAAAAAATGCAGGCTACCTCAAGCAGGTATTGATTTCACATGATGCGGGCTGGTACAAACCGGAAGAGACTGACGGCGGGACAATCAGGGGATTTACAGGCATTTTCACCGACCTTATTCCGGCACTGGAAGAACGGGGATTTACCCGGGATGATATTCATCTTTTACTGGAGGTAAATCCAGGAAATGCTTTTTCTATAAGAAATTAAAGCTACTTCGAACATCCTGCACCTTCAAGGGAAACGCAAGAGATCGCGGGAGCAAAATTGATGATGCCCACTATACCATATTTCACCCGCTGATTTCCTTTTATTTGATATTCCAAAAAATCTTTCAAAAGCATGGATTGAAAAGAAAGGATATGTTCAACATCATCTGTCCCTAATGAATGCGGTCGGTCTAAATTCAATATATTTAATCTCTGGCAAGAACTTGTAAAGTTGCTTAAGAACGCCAGCAATGTGCTGAAACGGGACGATGGTGTGGGTCTGGTGATCCGCGAATACAGCCCCTCAGTGTTGAATTCGGGGGTCACCTGTCCTTACCCGTGCAAGATGCAGCCACACAGATCCTGAGTATTATAAACCAACAAAACAATTAGATATGCCCAACAATTATTCTTGTCCCGAGTGTAAAAGCAAAATGAACATTGGAAGTTCACTGGTCTTTTCAGCCAAATCGCCCCAGAGTGAAAGAGGGCTTGTTTTCCTTGATACAGAGCTTGGAAATTATACCAAAACCACACACCCGGATTTTGAACTTCACGAAGGTGTTGAATACAAATTCTATTGCCCGGTGTGCCACTTTAAATTGAATAAGGAGGACAATTTCAACCTGGTCAGGGTATACATGAGCGATGAGGATGGAAAAGAGGTTGAAATCAATCTTTCAAATATTATTGGTGAATATTGTACTTACAAGATCCAGGAGAAAAAAGTGGAAGCCTTCGGGCCACACGCAAAGCGATACACACAATACCTGGATGTGCCCCCCGAATATCGTAAATATTTATAGATTAATATTCTTTTTTCAACCCCGTAAATCTCTTATTTACGGGGTTTTATGCTTAAAAAACGAAGAATATCCAGGCTGGGCAATCATATAAATGTTATACATTCGTTATTATTGCAAAAAGGGTTCCATAAACAACTACTATGAAAAGTACATTTATTAAGCGGGCAGCACTTCCGATCCTGGCAGGCCTGGTTTTATCTCTTGTTCAACCTGCTCTTGCACAATCCGGCGCTTCGGCTGTTCTTGATTCTGCAAACCTGGATGCCCAGCTGGACTATATTCATGAAAACACGCGGGTTTATAATGATTACCGGGCCATCCGCGATGATATCTTCCTGAAAATGAGAAGGAACGTGAAGGATACCCTAAATGTGGCCAAGCTTGAGGTAGCGGAGCTTAAAAGCAGATTAGCAGAAAGAAATAACGAGATTGAGACCCTGAACACAGATCTCACCAGGACCAAAAATGAGAAGGATGAAGCGATCAGGAACAGGGACAGTCTTTCCGTCCTCGGAATCCAGATGAGCAAAGGCCTTTACAATACCATCCTTTGGTTTATTATCCTGGGGCTGGCAGCGGTGGCTGTCCTGATGGTCGTCTTGCACAGGAATTCTCATAAGGTAACAAAAGAGGTTCAGGCTGAACTCAAAACCGCACTGGATGATTTTGAAGAGTACCGGAAAAGTTCAAGAGAAAAATATGAAAAACTGGTGGTTTCTCATCACAGTGAAATCATGAAGCTGAAAAACAGCTAGAGACCGGTATTTATTAAACAATCTATTAACATCGCTGGGCAATAGAAGGGATGATGCATATCTTTAGGGAAACCCTTTGATGATGAATAATATCCCTGTTCTTACAGTAGCCGGTGAATCACTTGCCGTTACTTACGAGTCAGCCCTTGTAAAACTCTACAATGAAGGAACCCGCTTCAAAACCCAGTATGACAAACCCGGCGATCCGCTGAGTCTTGATTGCACCCTGAACGCCACTGTTCTGAATCCCGAATGCGATCCAATGATTCACCAGGCCTTTCCGGGCGGTATAGATGAGCTCAAGGAATATGTGATGGAGCTGATGGGCTTTAAAGATCACTGGGTGAAAAACATGAACGATCCGGATGATACCCGCTGGGAATACACCTATCATGGCAGGTTGCAGCGCTATGGATCCTGGAAGGAGCGAGTGGAAGAGAATGGAAGCACGATCAGAAAAGATGTGGGATTTCAGGTAGATCAGGTTGAACACGTTATCCAGAAACTGGTGGACCAACCCTATACAAGGCAGGCTCAGATGATTACCTGGATGCCCAACCACGATCTTCAGGTTTATGATCCTCCCTGTCTGCAATCCCTGTGGTACAGGATCATGGAAGATGAGCAGGGAGTTCAGTGGCTTAACTGCAACATACGCTTCAGAAGCAATGATGCCTGGGGTGCCAGCTTTATGAACATGTTTGGTTTTATACGTTTCAACCGGGAAGTAATTGCTGATGAGGTAGCCAGGAGAAGTGGCAAAGAGGTCCGCCTGGGAAGAATGAACTGGCAGGCCGACTCATACCATATCTACGGGAGAGACATTGCCCAGGCAAAAGCAATGCTATTTGACCGGATCGACTCCATGACCCTGGAAGAGCGAACCTTCAATTTCGGAGATGATTTTATTCGTGAGATGTATGACCAGGCAGAGCAGGCCGCCCTGATGAAAATCAGAAAGTACGATGAGGAGCATGCGAACTGAAAAAGGCACGAAACAGTTCATCTACTTTTTCCACACTTTTATAATATTTCATCTCCACACGATTGCTTCCGGCAATCATGGCGGAAAGCGTAAAATCCGATCCCGTTTGAAATAGGCATAGGACCGGTTTTCCCATCTCAATGGCGCGTCCGATCTCATAACCCACACCAAGACTTGGAACGGTTACCTCGGCAACAACGACATCTGATTCTACGACCCATTGCAAATCACGGTCATGAATTTCCTGATCGCTGAGAATGCGGTCCTTGCTTTCAATCACTTCATCACTGCCCAGGTGCTCGGTAAGCACCCTTCCGTAACTTCCAAGCAAAGTGATCATCTTTTCATAGTCTGCGGCCAGATCGCGGCCACCCCTGATGGATCCACAAAAATAGATATTCATATACTTCCCGGATTTAATATCATCCTAATCATATTTCTACTAAAAGTAGTAATTTAGATTACCATTTTACTGGATATAAACTTAATATCATGGCAAAAGAAGTTCAAAGTTGTGCTGGGTCAAGTGCAGTTTACGGTTTGGGTCTTATAGGAGCAGCAATCTATTACATTGGCGCAGCCACCACTTTTGGGATGGGTGTGCTTGGATTTTTAAAAGCAGTGGTCTGGCCGATTTTCCTTGTTATGGCTGCATTGAAATCCCTGGGTGCCTGATTAAATCTATACACTCATAGTTCCATATCACCCAGGTGAAGGTCCAGTGCTTTCACCGAGATTTGTATTTCCCTTACTGAAACAGCCAGTGAAATAATCAGCATTACCAGGGCAATACCGAAAATGATCTCTCCAGCCAGCTGTTGCTCTATATACACCAGGAACATACAGAGCACACACAGCAGCAGGCTGCCTATCCCAAGTAATTGCATGGTTCGGGTTAAGACCAGCCTCTTTCTCAGATTTTGGATCTGGCCTACTAGAATACCATTCGGGTTTTCCTTATAGCGTGCATGCAGATTGCGGACCACCGAAGCATATGCCAGGAAACGATTGGTATAGGCCAGAAGCAGGAGGGAAATGGCCGAAAAAAGAAGGGCCGGCGTTGTAAGGGTAAGCTGGTTCATAGCCACATGCTTTAAGCTCTTACACTTGCTTCAGGAAGTCGTTTTTCAATATCCTTAAGTTGCTCAATACTTTCCAGTCCCATGGTAAATGCATCTATTATACCGGAACCTGTCTGGAATTGCAAACATTCATCCTTCATATGAAGAAGCTCTCCACAGCCATAAACTTTCATGCCAATGATCGCTTTACCATTTTTCTTCATACGCGTCAGTACCTTTTGCACAGTGGCAACATCTGCATCCATTCTGGCTCCTCCCGGATTAAAGCGGGCCAGGTCCACCTGCACCCAGGGCTCATCGGCTGCAGTTTCCAGGGCTCCTATGGAGTGACAGGAGACGCCATGTGCCCGTAAAATACCCTCTTCCCTGGCTTCTGCCAGAGCTTCCATGGCACCCTTCATGTTTTCATTCCATTGAGGGTCTGTAACAGCGTGAAGCAGAATGATATCCAGGTAATCGGTGCCCAGTTCGATCCGGAAGCGATCCAGGTCATTTTTCACATCCTGATATGTTTTTGAATTTGTTTTGGTCAGGATAACCACCTCTTCACGTTTCACCTTTTTCAATGCCTCTCCAACATGGGGATGAGAGCCATACTGATCGGCAGTTTCCCAGAAGTTTATCCCATCATCCTTGGCTGCAAGCAGCATATCTGACACCCCTTTGATACCCAGTTGCCTGGTCTGATTGGATGCTCCACCAAAACCATGAGTTCCCGTTCCCATGGCCATCCTGGACATCTCTATGCCCGTATTGCCCAATTTTACCTTGTCGTAGGGGTAAAGTTTATTATCAAGAGCCAGGGCCTCATAGGGAAAGGCAGCCAACAGTGTGGCTCCCGCCATACTGTTACGGATAAAAGTCCTTCTTTTCATAACAAAACTTTTAATAATTCACAGGGTAAGATACCAATTGTTCAGTCCAAAATCCAGTGCCTTTGCTTAATATCAATCTTTTATCACCTTTTTAACAGCTTCCGGATAACCGTACTTCCAACGCATATCGGGCAGCAGGTAGCCACCCTCAACCCATTCGTTCCATGAAAACAGGGCGATCAGTTTAGTCTGATCAGGATAATCATCTGCATAGTCCTTTGCCCTTTGAAGCCAGGCGGTAAAACTCTCAGGGGAATTGTTGCAGTGAATCAGATTTGCCCCTTTAGCGGGAACCTGGGAGTATCGTTCAGCCAATGGAGACATTGACTCCGTGATCCGTGGCTGCATCTATCCCTTTTTCCATCAGCAGGGGATCATCATCCATTTCGTAGCCCCACAGAGGCGCACTGGGCTGAGAAAGCCCTGCGAACCGGGGTGTTCCCTTTCGGATCACCTCCCATTCGCCTTTCCCCTCCGGCCAGAGTATTTCAGCATTCCTTTCTTCAAAATGACAGGAGGGCCAAACATAAGCGGCTAATTAAATATTCTCATCCCCGGTCTCACGCTTATTCTCCTGTGTACAGGAAAGGCTTTGCAGGAAAATTGCAAATACCATAAATACTGGCAGGGCCTGACTTAAATCTCTTTTCATTACATCTTCATTTGATTGATCCAATGCTAATTTAAGTATATCTTGTGCCAATGATTGAACAGGGCAAACAGATTGAGCTAAAAATTACAAAACGAGCCACGTTTGGGCTATTCCTGGGAGATGAATCCGGTGAAGAAGTGCTGCTCCCCAATAAGTATTGCAGCGATGAGATGAAACCAGGTGATCAGATCAGGGTTTTTGTCTACAAAGATTCGGAAGGGAAAAAAGTAGCCACCACTCTCACTCCGAAAATCTTCCTGCATGAATTTGCACTGCTAAAAGTTACGGCAGTTACCGCGGTCGGAGCCTTTATGGACTGGGGCCTGGAAAAGGAGCTGATGGTGCCTTTCCGGGAACAAAAACAGAAATTGGAGCTGGGACGGTGGTACATCGTCTACCTGGACCTTGATGCTAAGTCGGATCGTCTCTATGCAAGTAACCGGGTGGAAAGATTCCTTCAAAACGAGCAGATCAATGTAAAAGAGGGTGAAGAAGTGGCGCTGGTGGTCCTGCAGAAAACGGATATGGGCTATTCTGTCATTATCAACCATGCACACAAGGGGCTAATTTTTGATAATGAAATATTCCGGGAGATCAGGGTTGGTGACAAACTCAGGGGATATGTGAAAAGAATCCGGGAGGATCAGAAAATCGATGTCTCTCTTCAGGCTATTGGTTTTCGTAATTTCAACGATGCAAACAGCGAATTGATTTATAAAAAGCTGGAAGAAAACGACGGATTCCTTGCCTTTACTGACAAAAGCAGCCCGGAGGAGATCTATTCCCAATTCGGAATCAGTAAAAAGGCATTTAAAAAATCCCTTGGTGCCCTTTACAAGCAAAAACTTATTGAAATTCGGCCCGACGGAATTAAACGTCCAGGCTGAAACATGGGTTTAGTTTACCTGTTGCAGGATCCATTCCGACATGATATCAAGTGTCTTTGGATCAAAAGTCTCTTCGATAATACCATATTCATTGGGCATGCCGGTCTCACAATTTTGAAACAGATGATTCAGTCCGGGTAAAATCATAGCTGTCGATGTGGTATTCCCGGCTGAAAGCAGACCTGCCTCTATGGCGGAGATATTTTTTTCCGGCAATACCTGGCAATCCTTTTCTCCATTAAGAGCCAGTACCGGACACTTGATGGAAGGAAATAAGCTGGCAGGATCAAACATGACAAAATATCTCATCCAGGCATAAGAAGACTCAGGAATAGAGGCCATGAGGTTTTCCTTGCCTCTTTCAATGTCATCCTCGCTATAGGCATAGGAGGTCTTTCCGGAATAAAATTTGCTTGCATACTTCAGTACTTCCTCCTTCCAGATCTCATATAATTCATTGGCAATCATAAGATCATATACCTGATTCATGACCGTTTCATTATCCTCTAGAATAGAAGGATCCGCTCCACGTTCCCTGGCGATATAATCACTCTGTTCAAGAAGGATGGTTTTCCCGTCAACACCAGGTCCTGCCAGGGAAATCATAAAAGAAATATCGATGTGCGAAGAAGCCAGCATCAGAGCTATCATGGCCCCTTCGCTATGACCGATAATGCCAATTTCGGAGTGGTCAATGTCATTGCGTTTCAGA
Source organism: uncultured Bacteroides sp. (assembly GCA_964458155.1). GTDB lineage: Bacteria > Bacteroidota > Bacteroidia > Bacteroidales. The sequence continues at coordinate 26,332 of CAYWGP010000242.1, read as the reverse complement.
AGAAATTCGATGGCAGATCTGGTATCCCCGGCATAATCCCTGGTGTTTGATCCGGCAGGATTCCCTCCTGATGCGGCCACCCCTCTGTCATCATATCGCAATACCGCTATCTCCAGGCGGGTCAGGTGATCAGCAATTAATTTGAAAGGCTTATGGCCAAATATTTCCTCATCCCTGTTCTGGCTTCCTGAACCCGAAACCAGTATAACTGCGGGAAATGGCCCCGTACCATTGGGCAGGGTTAAAGTACCACCTAAAGTAAAGCCCTCTTCCATATTTTGAAATCTTACCTCCTCTTCCTTGTAAGGGTATGGAGCCTGAGGCTCCTGTGGCCGATTCATCACAATCGCCAGGGCTTGCTTTTTCAGATTAAGATTAAAACTCCTCCCACTCTGATGCCATTCTCCGTGCATGACCGAATCAGATAAAAGCATCCCGCGGTAGAATCCATTTACAATTGGAGCTTCAATTCTAAGTGAATCTCCTCTCTGGCTAACTTCTCCCAGGGGTATGTCCATGGTTCCCTGATCAGGACTGTCGAGTGTTGCTTTGAAAGAACCGCTTTCATCCAGGGATATATTAAATACAAGCCTTAATTCCATCACGACCCCCAGCCAGGATCCGGCAATCTGATCGCCTGTAAACTGACCATTGACCTGAAGGGAGCATAGGGATAGAAGAAAAATCGGGATGAGTTTTAACAGAGCTTTCATTTTACGCCTAATTAGTTCATACATGCTAACAAAGGTATACGATATCATTTATATTTGTCAAACACTAGAGATGCCATGGAAATGAAAGTGAAAAAACAAGCCCTGCTTATTGGTGCATCAGGTGGACTGGGGTCTGCTACCACCAATCTTCTTAGCAGTTGTGGCTGGCACGTATTTGCCTCGGATATTAATCCTGCAATCCTCCAACATTATAAGCAAAGCGCAGACATTACTCCCCTGGTAATGGATATTACTGATACGGAATCCATACAGGAGGCGTTTAAGCAGATCTCTGCCCTTAGCGCTGGTCTTGATGCATTGATACATGTAGCCGGAATACTGAAGGTCGGCTCCATTGCCGAGCTCCCTGTATCTGAGCTGGAAAAAGCATTGGAAATAAATCTGTTTGGAGTATACCGGGTAAATCAGCAATTCCTTCCCATGTTGCAGGCGCAAAAAGGGAGAGTAATAATCTTAAGCTCCGAGGTGGCCAGACAAAGCGCTGCACCATTTAATGGAATATATGCTATTTCAAAACATGCACTGGAAGCCTATTCAGATTCTCTTAGGCGCGAGCTTATTTATCTGGGTATCAAGGTAATAAAAATACAGCCCGGACCTTTTAAAACGGATATGACCAAAGAAGCTGAACAAAAGTTCAGTGAAGCGCAAAAGCATTCCGTTTATTTTAAGAAACAACTTTCGAAAGGCCTTTCATATTTGCCCAGGGTGTATAAAAAGGCCCATGATCCTGTTCGCGTAGCCAGAACAATTTTAAAAGCCCTGGAGACTGCAAATCCCAGGCCGGCTTATTTGCTCAAAGCCGATGCTTCCCGCATGCTGCTTGATTTCTTACCTGTGAAATGGGCCGACAAGATTTATAAAAAGGTATTGGCCTGAATTCTTTCTGTTCCAAATAAGAGGAAAAGATCTATCGGGAATACCGCGCATCATCATTGACCACATATACGCCTGTAAAGAATCCGGCTGGTTCTATATCAGGTGTTGAAAAAGAGAAGTGAAGTTTTTTCTTTTGCTTGTTCTTCGGAAAATCATCTTTTTCGATCATCTCCATAACAACTGAATTGAAACTTCCCGGGGAATCTGAAGCAATAAAATTTTCAAATACTGAGCTTACAGAATCTTCCAGGAACATAGTCATAAGCACAATGCCCGCTTCACTGCCCTTCCCAATAAATGTTCCCGATGTATTTTTGGTGTAATTATCGTCCACATAAGAAGCCATATGATTGAAGATATCATAGTATTCTTTAAATGCTTCTGGCTGAGCATCAATATCCGGATGGTCTGCCAAAGCAACTACCAGGGCATCAAATCCCTGGATCTGATTTACAGCTTCAACTACTTTCTCAAATTCGTCAGTGGCATTTTTAAACTGCTGTTCCGTAAAATCTATCAGATAGATAGCCGGCAGACTCATGTTTGTTTCGCATGAGGGAGGAAGATATATTTTTCCTTTTACAGGTATACCATTGGATGAAAAGGTAAAAGTCTCTGTCCTTCCTGATTGACTGGCATGCCCTGAAATCAATGTTAATATCAATAGACAAAAATTCATCTCAAATTTCTATTTCACCCTCAAGCAGCATCAGTATTTTATCTAATTCCTCTACCAATCTGGCAAAATGGCTTTCATTGAGAATGCGGCCGGTCAAAATAAAAGCAATTATCCGATTCTCATATTCTTCAGAGTTCAATAACTGCCTGCTCCTTCGCTTAAATTTGGTCGGTTTAATATTGTAAGCCTCTCCCATAATGTAAGTCATGCTTCTTATATTTCCATGAACCCTGGTCATTTCTACTATTTGCACTCTGATTGATTCATGGGTTCTCTCTTGCCATAGGGCCTTATCTAAAACTGCACTCCAGGATGATAAGGCAAATTTTAATTCCTCGTTGCTGAATATTCCAAGTTTTCCGGAGCTGATTATCTCATCTAATACACCTTGATTCGGGTTGTAGTGAACTTCAGATGCAAAGGCCTGCATAGCCAGGGTTTCGAACTTCTTTTCCGATATTTCAGGATTTCCAGGCCCCGAATAATCTGAAATTTCCAAAGCAGCATCTGTGTATTTTTTATTGAGGCTCATGACACTGGCTAACTCTGCTTTGTTATACTCAAATTCTTCCTTCAAAGCCAACAAATACTGCTGTTCAATATCCCTAATCCTTTGATTCTCATTCCAGTTGTCAATTTGCAGCGCTATCAAAATTCCAACAACCACCAGCATCACTTCTCCAATTGCATATATCACATACAGGTTGAGCTTTTTTTCAGTCATCATATTTCGCCTAATTCTTCGCAGGAAATTTATCATGAGTAAATCGTTGCTTATTTAATTGAGCATCACAATAGAATAAAACAACCTTCTTCCTAAAATGTTTTGATTGAACCTTTTAAGGGAGGAGGCAGTATTGACACAGAAAAATCCCTTAACAGCTCCACCACAGAAAACGGAAAGCCTTATCTTTAATAAGATTTAGATAAAACATCAATCCTGGAGCTATGTTGAAAAGAGATACATTTAACTACCTGCTGATTTTTTTCAGCTGCATGTTGTTGACAGTAAATATTCATGGGCAGGAAGTCCATGATCACAACCAGGCATATTTTCCGGTGGATGATAAGCTTGTGCAGGAAAAACTGGAGGAGTGGCAGGACCTGAAGTTTGGTCTGCTGATGCACTGGGGAGCATACAGCCAGTGGGGCATCGTGGAGTCCTGGTCGCTGTGCCCTGAAGATTATGGATGGTGTGCGCGAAGATCCGGTTCCAGCCCGGGTGACTATTTCGGATACAAGACAGAATATGAGAATCTGATCAGCACTTTTAATCCGGTGGATTTTGATCCGGAAAAATGGGCACGTGCAGCAAAGGATGCAGGTATGAAATACCTTGTTTTTACCACCAAGCATCATGACGGATTCTGCATGTTTGATACCAAAGAAACCGATTACAAGGTGACCGGTGCAAAGAGCCCATTCCGAACACATGAAAAGGCCAATATTGCCCTGGAGGTCTTCGATGCTTTCAGGGGTCAGGGGATGTGGGCAGGAGCCTACTTCTCCAAGCCGGACTGGCACAGCCCGTATTACTGGGATCCATATTTCCCGCCGCTGGACCGAAATGTCAACTATGACCCCGAGGATTATCCTGAAAAATGGGAAAAATTTGTCCAATTCACGCATAATCAGATCATGGAACTGATGACAGATTACGGCAAGATTGATATTCTTTGGCTGGATGGGGGCTGGGTGGCCAAAAAGGATCCTGATCAAATAAGAAATTATTATCAGGGATTTCCCGGGCAATCACCGGGAGGTTTTCTTAAGAGCCGTTCTGTAAATCAGGACATCAGGATGGATGAACTGGCACAAAAAGCACGGGAGAAACAGCCCGGTTTGATTGTGGTTGACAGGGCCGTCCCCGGCAAAAACCAGAACTACCTCACCCCGGAAAACCAGGTTCCGAAAGCCGCTCTCCCCTACCCCTGGGAGTCTTGCATCATAGCCGGTGGAGGATGGTCATGGGTGCCGGTTGCCAAATATAAGAGTGGTCGGGAGGCCATACATATGCTGGTGGATATTGTTGCCAAAGGGGGGAACCTTTTGCTGAACATTGCTCCAGGTCCGGATGGGAAATGGCATGATGATGCGTATATGCTGTTAAAGGAGATTGGTGATTGGATGGAGGTCAACGGTGATGCCATTTACGGGACGCGCTCCATAGCTCCTTACAAGGATGGGAAAGTGTGTCTGACAAAAAAGGATGAAGATACTGTCTATGCAATTTACCTGCCCGACGAAAACGAAAGCACTCTGCCTTCAAAGGTATGGCTGAACAGCATACAGGCCAAACAGGGATCCCGGGTTGAGTTGCTTGGGTATGGCAGTATCAAATGGGAAAAGTCAGGCAATGGAATGCTCATTCATGTACCTAAAAAAGCCATTAGCAGTCCGCCCTGCAAAGAGGCCTGGTCCTTTAAAATAGTCGCGGACTAATCCCTGCGAAGAAGTAATTCTTTATCCCAATTTGCTGATTCTGCTGCAGCATTGTATGTTGTAAGCAGAAAATCATAAAGCATTTTTTCAGGATTCACGGATTTTTGAACATCTGAGTAATTCAAAAAGAATTCTCCCATCTCGGGACTATAATAGGCCTGCTCAGGGAGTACTTTTTGCTCAGCAAAGGACTCCGGTGTTGGATACACATACGAATAAAAAACCGGATTTGGTGAATCTTTTGAGCCAGGCCAGAATCCTGCACTACTTACTTCCTGCGAATAGGCCTCTTGCATGACTTCCAATGGCATATTCGGCATTCCTCCGGGATGTAATGGTGCCTTTTTCCCTGAAAATCTGCTAACCGCTAAATCGAATGCACCCCAAAACAGATGTACGGGACTTGCTTTACCAATAAACTCGCTGCGAAATCGAGCGAATACTTCATTTGCTCTTAACATGGCCAGCCAGAGTGTTTGTGCCGCCTCAGGGTCATAGGTTTTGTTAATCGTATTCTCCTTGAAAGGAATAGCCGTCGCCAACTCATTGGGTCTTGGGTGGATTTTCACATCAATATCCATCCTTCTTAGCATCTCGAAGAGTTCATTGTAAAAATCAGCAACCGTTCTTGAATAAAGATCCATAGTAAGTTCGGTAGAAGAGGAACACCCAATGATCAGTTGATGCTTTTTGAAGTCGAAGTCTATTTGAAAATTACGTCCCTGGTATGGAATACCATGAGTAGAATAACCATTGGCAGTAACATAGAGAGTCGTATGCCATGACTGATTTAGCCATGGCATTGTCTTTAACCTTATTTTGCCTACAATCTGAATCCATTGATGCAGGGTTTCAATTGTGTCCTGCATTCCAATAAAATCCAATTCAGGCCATTCCGACGATATGTTTCTATGCATCTTCATTTGCTGTTTTTAAAATCAATCCCCTAAATTCAAATGAGACCCGTCACAGAATGGAGGGTTCTTTGTTTGTTTACACATGCACATTGCTTTGGCTTCAGATGCTTCAGCAGTAAAAACATGTGGAGTGATGCTGGTTACCTGGTGTGATCCATCGCACCAGGGTTGATTTGAGGACCTGCCACAGGCGCACCATGCATAAGTTACACCTTTGTCCAACTTTACCATCTGGGGTGAGTTACCCGCTACCTTTGATTTATCCATAGTTTCTTTGATTAGATTATAACAAGCTTAATATTAAGTGTGAAAATGTTATTAATTGCTTTGTCCCCCAGGTTGTCAAAAAATGCGTCTGATCCATACCTGACATCAAACTTCGACCTGTCAATTTCCAATTTGGCAGTGAATTCATTCCCAGCTCTTTCAACCTCGAAAGAGATGTTTTCTGTTTTCCCTTTTATCGTGAGGTCTCCTGTAAGAGTAGCGATACCATCAGTACCATCGGTGAATTTCGAGCTTTTTGTCACTACAAATTCAGCAGTGGGATACGTTTGGACTCCAAAGAAGTCATCTGATTTTAAGTGGCCCACTAATTTCTGTTTGCTATCCTCTTTAAGATCGGTATTGGTGATGCTTGTCATGTCTACAATAAAATCACCCCCTACAATTTCAGCATCTTTTAATTCAAGGTATCCACTCTTCAACAATATGTTTCCGTTGTGCTGACTACCAACCTTTTTACCAACCCATTCAATACTGGATTTTTGAGTGTTTACTTCTGCTTTTTGAGCAAATACTGCGCTACCCGACAGCAGGATCATCATCGCTAATACAAAACTACTTTTTTTCATTTCCTTTAATTTTTAGTACCAATTATTCAGTTATTTATATATGTTTTAAACTTCTTTTGTTTCCAACAACTGTTTATGCAAAAAAATTTATTCTCTTATTTTATGCAAAATCCTTCTTAGTTCTTTTGCTTCATCATCAGTGATTTGCTTCCCGAAAAAATCACCCACTGCCATTTTCCCTGCCTGGTGAGCCTGTGCAAACAGGTTCCTACCGGAATCAGTCAGCGATATATCAATCTTCCTGCGATTTTCAGGACAGGTTTCTCGAAGCACGTACCCTTTTTTCACCAGTCTATCCAACAGTCGGGTTACATCAGGATTACTTACAAGTATTTTTCTCTTCAATTCACTTGCAGATACTGGTTCAGGATCATTTTCAGATAAAATATAAAGTGCATTTAACTGAGCATGGGTCAGGCTAAAAGGCTTCAAGGCTATTTTAATATTTTCCTCTACCCAACTTCCAGTCTTCAGTAAATTGAAATAAGCTAATGCGTGTATGGTCTTAATATCGTCCATTATTCAATCAATAATCATAATAACATGCACAAACAATATTTGTTCACAACGACAAAGCTGAATATTATTATCTAATTCCATCGTTGTATTTTCTCCCTAAGGTTCGTGAAAACTGGAAACATTCAAAAGCAGGCTCTTGTCATTCGTTCTTATTGTCTGCTTCCTTTTTCTTCATGTTCCATTTAACTGACTATACCCTTTTGAGCTCTTCTGATCATACCATGCATGTGCCAGGAACTCATTTTCCGTACTAACTCCAAGATATATCGGAACATTCAGACCTTTTCTTTTAAAAGATAAATGAACTACGATGCTCTCTTTTAAGCAAGTATGTTTTCCGGGCATATGCTTAATTACCTTTTGAATAAGGTTTAGTTCGTTTCTATACGGAATGAAATCGAAGAGTTCATTATTATCATTCCGGAAATATTTATTGTAGTATTTTCTTAATGGGTAAAACCTTATTAGCCAGCTTACTCGTAAGTAGGTAATTACAATTAGAATAACTTCTTTTTTCTTATTTGCATTGAGGTGGAAAAAAGAAATAAATGCTTTAAAGGGTTTTTTCATGGATGACTTGAATAATATCTTTCTCAACCAGCTCTGTGATAAATTCCAGCGTATCCTCGATGCACACCTTCTTTTCCACATTGTAAACAGTACATAATTGATCAGTCAGTTCACCGAAAGAATGCGGGATTTGCAATTGTTGCCAGATATAACTGGCATGCCTGTTAAGATTCAAATACTCTTCGTACTTAATATTCAGCATTACAACTTCGTCGTCAATCATTGTAAATAACTGATCCGGATTCCTTTGAAGAATAGTCTTACTATTAATTGCTTTTTTCTGCTGCATTGCCTGGTTCAAATTTATTCATTTATCTAAATCTTTTCATGATCTTAACATCGCTATGTAATTTTCTTTCTGTAAAATTGGATAAATGACATAAGAATAAAGAATGTCATGGTTGATTTTAATAGTTTTAAAGTGCAAAGCCCTCGCAAATGCTTGATCTGCGAGGGCTTTCTTTATTTTGGTTCACTACATTCCCGGGCATGGAACCATTTTATGTTTAGTTTTGCGCTTTTTTTGTTCATTGAATATATAACTCAAAGAAACCTCATGGGCCCCACCGGTTTGATTAACCAGCCTTGTCAATGTAAAATCATAACTGTATCCAATCTGTAAGCCCTTATATTTATATCCAATGGAAAGGGTAAGAGCTCCAACGTTTGGATTGTCTGGAAATATAGGGAGTCCCCTGTACCAAATACCGAAAATGACCGGCGCCTTGGTATAGTACAAGCCCAAATCCATGTATTTTAACTTATTCTGCGTCATAAAATTCAAAGCTACAGTAATACTCTCTTCCTTCCTCTTCAGGGTGTTGCCGTAAATCATGTATTTTGCCCCTCCAAAGACCGAATATCTTGGTGACAGATAGTCCCCCTGATCTGACAGTATTTCACTATAATACATCAGGTGATCAAGCGTAAATCCAAACCAGTAAGTTTCAGAATATGCCAAAACCGAGGTAGCAAAATCAAAATGAGTTACGTTCTCCAAATTTTGAAGCGTTGCCATCTCTACAGAGGATCCCGCATTGCCATTGTTGTCTCCACGCAAGATCTGATCGCCAAATCGAAAGGCATTAAAATTAATCGACCTTATATAGTAATAGGCAGATAAACCCGGGCGAACGCTCCACTTTTTACTAATATCAAAATTGTAAGAATATACCAATCCTACATTGGTGGTATTCATCATACCATCTTCTCCTGCCTGATCACGAAGCACCAGCAACCCAATACCGCTATTGTATTTATCATAATAATAATCTGCTGAAAAGGCATATGTAACATATGTAGAAGTAAGTTGTGGCCACTGATCTCTGAAATTTATTATAGCTCTTCCACCGCCTGTTGATCCGGCAAATGAAGGTGCCAGGTATAGAGGAGACGAATAAAACTGGGAAAATTGAGGATCCTGTGTCTTTCCCACTGAAAAAACAAAAGCTAGTATTACCGTCAACTTTATATATTTCGTTTTAAGGAACATGGCTTATTCATTGTAAATTATCATCACACTTCCAACTTCCGTGAATGTCTCCCCACTATTATAGGTTCCGGAAATACGAAATACATAGACACCTTCGTCTGCAAGTTCACCATCAAAATAGCCATCCCAGCCCACGTTAATATCTTCGCTTTCAAACATCTGTATTCCAAGGCGGTTATATATCTCGAGCCGGTAATCGTACACGTCCTCTGCAAAGCAATGGAACACATCATTGCTATAGTCGTTGTCAACTACAATTCCCCCGGTCTCTCCGCCAAGATTCGGAGTAAAGACATTGGGGCACTCTATGGATCCCTTTAGTTCAACTGTCACGGCCTCGAAAATTGTTTCACTGTCATAGCACTGATTTGCTGTTACAATATGCAGGGTGACATCATAAACACCAGTCTCAAGATAGTTGTGGATGGGATTGATTTCATTGGAAGTGTTTCCATCTCCGAAATCCCAGGTTACACTTTCATACTCGGTGGTAAGGTTGTAGAAGTTTACAGGTTTATCATACTTGCTGGGAGGGTTGGATACATAGACCAGGTCAGGAGTAACTTCTAACTCAGCATCTGGCTGCTCGTATACGATAACCGTAGTGTCCTTGGTGATGATTATGCCGTCAGGGCCGGTACCGGATAAGCGCACATGATAGGTGCCAGGAACATCATAGGTATGCATCGGATTACTCTCCGTGGATACCGTGCCATCTCCAAAATCCCATGTGAAGGGATAGCCCCCCACGGAGCTGTTGATAAAGTCAACCAACAGGCTCGGGCAACCACTCTGCGGAGTTGGCATAAAGTCTACTTCAGGCAGCACATAATAGGTAATGATCACTGCATCGCTTGCCACACAGCCATCGTTGTCAATGGTCCAGTAAAATGAATTGGCACCTTCTCCCAAATTTGTTACGGTGGTTTCAAAGTTATTGGGATCTTCAATGATTCCCATTCCTGCATTCAACTGCCATTCACCCACGCCGGCCTGTGGCCTGTTTCCAACAAGCTGGATGCTTGGCTGATACACAATCTCATCAAGTCCGGCATCTACCTCAGCCAGATTGTTTGTGATGATCACGTCATCCACCGAGGTGCAACGTCCGTTCTCAGTTGTCCATCTCAGGGTATTGGAACCAAATCCGAGATTTGAAATTTGTGTATTGTAATCACTCGGATCAGCAATGATTCCAAATCCGCTTACTACATCCCATGTACCGGTGCCTGTTACCGGTGGATTCGCCAGCAGGTTAGCGGTTGTATTACACACGGCCCGGTTTTCGCCGGCATAGGCAATGGTGGGCATACTGTTGATGATGAGCACCTCATCACTAATCTGGCAACTTCCATTTGTGGTAATCCAGCTCAGCTCATTAATACCGTTCCCAACACCTGTAATTCTTGTATAGGGATCATTCACATCCTCGAAGGTGGCAGAGCCACTTACAATGCTCCAGTGTCCGGTCCCAATCTGGGGTGCATTGGCGGCCATTAAGGCTTCAGCTGCACACAGGTCCTGGTCAGGTCCGGCAGATGGGATGGAGGGTAAATTATTTACGATCAGCACCGTATCATAATTGCTGCATCCGGCAATGGTAACAGTCCAGACAAGTTTATTATCCCCTTTTTCAAGGTTGCTGACATCGGTGTTGTACAAGGTATTATCATCAAATGTTGCCGATCCTTCTGCAATGGACCACCTTCCGGTTCCACCCACCGGTTGAGAGGAATAGAGGGATGTTGTACTGGCACATAAGTATTGATCTAGACCTGCGTCGATATTGGTTGGCTGATCGTTGTTAATATTGACCTCATCGGTAGAGATACATCCCTGGTGACTGATGGTCCATCTCAGTGTATTGTTTCCTACACTTAAATTGGATACCTCCGTATTATACTGGTCGGGCGTTGCAATGGTTGCCGAACCGCTTAATACGGACCAGGTCCCAACTCCAACGATTGGATTATTTGCATTCAGATTGATGGCTTCGCCACATACGGAGCGATCGGCACCTGCGTAGGCATCACTTGGCTGGTTATTGGTAATAATCACATCGTCGTAGGATACACAGTTCTGGTTGGTAACTGTCCATCGAAGCAGGTTATCTCCTCTGTCAAGGCCTGTAACCTCCGTGGTGGCCATGTCCTGATTGGTAAAGATTGCAGAGCCGGAACCTCCTACGATAGACCATTGTCCGGTTCCCACTCCCGGGCTGCTTGCAGACATGATTGTGAAATCCTCACACAGGGTCTGATCCACACCCGCATCGGTGGCAATATGGTCATAACTTACTTCAAATTCAGAATAGGATGTACACTCTTCATAGGTGATGGTCCATCTGAACCTGTTCAGTCCAAGTCCGAGGTTGTCAGCCAGGGTATTCGGATCGAATGGATCCGTCAACACTGCACTTCCACTTAAAATACTCCATTCGCCCGTTCCATATTGAGGAGCATTTCCCGGCAGTAAAATATTGTCATTGCAGATGGACAGGGGAGACATGGGCAGGGCTTCAGATGGCTTATGACTGGTAATCATTACAGTATCTTCCGATATACAACCATTGTGTGATATGGTCCACTTAAAATAGTTGTCATCTACTGCAATGCTGTAGGCCCTGTTTGCAACAAAGGTTGCCGACCCACTAACAAGACTCCATTCCCCTGTTCCGATGGTGGGTGTATTGGGGAAGAGGGCAATTGAATCCGCGCAGGTAACCTGGTCCACTCCGGCATCCGCTGTGGTAGGCATATCATTGATAATAAATACCTCATCAGAAGAGCTGCAGGCTCCATTTGTAATGGTCCACCTGAAGGTATTGGTTCCACGGCTCAGATTTCCTACTGGAGAATTGTATGCGTTGATATCCGAAATCTCCGCCGAACCTCCTATGATGTACCACTGTCCCGTTCCAATAAGCGGTTCATTCCCGAAAAGTGTTGTTTCGTTGCTGCAAAGCCGCTGATCTATACCAGCATTGGCGTTATCCGGTGAATTATTGGTAATGGTGACTTCATCAGACTGCACTTCATATTCATAAATGGTCCATTGAAATACATTGTCCCCCTGGCCCAGATCATACACTTCGGTTTCACGATCTGAAGCGTCGGCGAAACTGCCTGATCCCTGTACAACGGTCCACTGTCCTGTTCCATAATTTGGCTGAGAGCCGGACAGCGTGGTATTATCAGAGCACAGGGTCTGATCGGGACCGGCATCAATGATTGATGGGCTGTAGTTTAGTACGCGTACCAGGTCTTCAGAAAAGCATGAATTGTTTGAGATGAACCACCTGAATACATTCTCACCAATTCCCAGGTTCGTAACTGTGGAGGTGGGCAGGGAAGGATTCGTGATGGATCCGGAACCACTTACCAGTGACCATGTTCCGGTCCCAATGGCAGGGGTGCTCCCTTCCAGGGTATAGGTGTCGGTCAATAATATGGTATCACTGCCGGCCAGGGCATTGCTTGGCAGATCGTTGATAATAGCGACCGTATCTCTACTTGTACATCCCTCATTATTGATGGTCCAGATGAGAAGATTGGTGCCCTTTTGTATGAATGTAACCGCAGAGCTCGGATTGCTGGTCTGAACAATATTAGCACCGCCTGATCCGGATGCTATGGACCAGCTTCCAACTCCCTGTGTGGGTACTGAAGCATTGAGCACGGTGGAGGTGCCGCAGAGGATCTGGTCCTGCCCGGCATCCAGTAATACCTGGTTATTGCTGATGATTAGCGTATCCCTGGAAACACAGCCGTTTTCTGTCACTGTCCACATCAAGACATTGTCGCCCCGACCAAGATAGCTTACACCCGTATTGGGGAGGTTCGCATTATCAAAGGTGGCAAATCCACTCAGCAGGCTCCATGTCCCATTGGGAGTGTTATTTGCATTGAGGCTTGTATTTGTACTGCAAATACTCTGATCAAAGCCGGCTGCGGCCACCGGTTTTGGAAATACCGTGATGGCCAGGGGTGCCGATTCCGGACCCTCACCACAAGCGTTTCGTCCCTTAACTGTGATATTTCCTCCCACTGCATCCAGTGCGAAATTCACCACGATAAATCTGCTGCCTGCACCACTCTCAATGGTCGCACCAAAGGGCAATGTCCATTCATAAGAAGTGGCATTGGCAATAACAGGCACCTCGTATGCAAAGCTTGATTCGCCCTGGCATAAGATATTGTTACCGGTGACAGCTCCCGGGATATCCGGAAATTCGTTCACCGTCAGGGTGGAAGGATCTGTAATAACCTGTCCGCAACTTCCCGTGATAACACAGCGGTATACGCCTTCATTAGCCGTTGATACGTTAGACAGGCTCAGTATTCCACTTCCGGACCCAAATACATTTCCGCCATCCACCAATGGGATTCCATCTTTTTCCCAGGCATAGCTAAGATTATCTCCTGTTACCTCCACGGTAAAAAAGATGTTTTCGTTTGCACATGTTGTCTGAATGCTTGGTGGCTGAGTAATCAGCGTGGTGGTAGGCAGAATATCCAGAGTTGCAGCTGAGGTACTTGCATCGCCTCCACTTCCTGAAACAACACAGGTATAGCTTGCCATATCTGCCAAGGTCACAAGTGAAATGGTGAGGTTGGCTGTGGCCGATCCTGAGATTTTGCCAACTACATCCACCGTGGCAATTCCATCTTTCCTCCATTCATAGACCAGGTTTTCTCCGGTGGCTGTTACGGAAAATACCGCAGCGTCTCCTTCACATTTAACCTGGTTCACGGGATTGCCTGTGATCAGTGTTTCTGCATTTACAGTCAGATTTGCCGGATCACTCACAGTCGTATTACAGGGTCCGGTGACCAGGCAGGTATAGGCGCCTTCGTCAGCAATGCTTGCGGAGGCTATAGTGTAAAAATTGCTATTTGCTCCAGGTATATTTGTACCATCAACCTGCCACTGGTAAGTGAGCGGATCTCCACTTGCCTCCACCGTAAAGGTGACAGGCACACCTTCATCCACATTCTGATGCAGGGGCTGCAAGGTGATTATGGCAGCTGGCAGAACGTCCAGGTTTGCCAGTCCGCTGTTCAGGCTGTCACATACACCGCTAACCAGGCAGTTATATACTCCAGCCTCGGCAAGCGTAAGATCAGCGATAGTAAGATTCGGGGTGTTCACGCCAGAATATTTGCCTCCCTCGGAGAGTTTTACCCCGTCCTTTTTCCAGTGGAAACTATTGGATAGATCTCCTGATAATACAGTGAAAGTGACGGACAGACCAGCACACCTGGTTTCGTCGACCGGCTGGGTGAGTACCTGAACCAGGGGGTTGACAATGAGATCTGCAGGATTACTCAGGTAGTCTCCACAGGTTCCTGTCACAAAGCACTGATAGGTGCCCTCATCTGAGCTAACAAGGTCGTTGATAATTAATGTCTCTGTATCGGAACCCATGATATGCACACCGTCCTCAACCAGGGCCAAACCATCCAGTCTCCATTCATAAACCAGTCCCTGGCCTTCTGCTTCAATCATGAAAATTGCATCGTCTCCTTCACAAAGGTCTTTATCTGTTGGCTGGATGCTAATGAGTGTTTGAGGGCTCACCGTGAGGGTGGCCACCAGTGAATTATCTGAGCCACACGGTCCGCTTACCTCGCACGTGTAGGCGCCTGCGTCCGATACCAGGATACTTGAAATTGTCAGATCCCTGGAATTTACACCGGATATTCTTGCGTCGTTCACAAGGTCAACACCACCCCTTTTCCACTGGTAGGAGATAGCTCCGCCATCGGCAGTAATACTGAATGTTGCTGCAGTTCCTTCACAGCCGGACAGTGAAACAGGTTGTGAGGTGATCACAGTATTCTCATGAACCAGCAGGGTGGCCGGATTACTGATATCGTTGGCACATACACCGGTCACTACGCAGGTATAAATACCGCCGTCTGCTACAGTAAGATTGGAAACAGACAGAGCCTCTGTGTCCACTCCGGAAATTCTTCCGTCATTGACCAGGTCAAGCCCGTCCAATTGCCATTGGTAGCTTGTTATATTTCCCACTGCCTCGATCACAAACATGGCATCGTCCCCTTCACACTGGGTGGCATCCAGGGGTTGAAGGATTACATCTGTTAATTCATTTACCACGAGTGTGGTCGGGAAACTGTTTTCGGGACCTTCATCCCCGGTCACCAGGCAGGAATAAGTACCTGCATCGCTGTCCTGGAGATCATCAATGGTCAGGCTGGCAGTGGAAGAACCGGTGATCCTGAGATCATCCACCAGGTCAATTCCATTTCGGCGCCAGGTATAGCTCAGGTTTGTACCCGCGGCAATCACGTCAAAACTCACGCTCTCGCCCACACACTTTTCACCAGGATCTGCCGGATGTGTGCTAATCAGGGTGAGGAGGTTCACATGTAAGAGCCCTGGTGTACTTGTAACGGTATTACAATCGCCTGTTACTATACAATAGTAGGAATCAATATCAGCTGAAGTAAGATTTGTCAATGTGAGGATGGAGGTTGTCGCACCACTGAAGACGCCACCATCTATGACAGGCAGGCCATCAGAAGCCCTGTACCACTGGTAGGACAGGATTTCTCCCGTGGCATTCACCGAAAAGCTCGCATTGCCATTTTCCACGGCATAAAATACAACAGGTTGTGTTGTAATTGTAACCGATTCATCCACCACCAGGTTGGCAGGTAGGGTATTTTCAAAACCACAGGCATTGCTGATCTGGCAGGAGTATGCTGCCTCGTCACCTTCTTCCAGGTTATTTATATTCAAGGTGGATGAATTCGCACCTGTAATCCTGCCGCCGTTGGTGAGATCTGTCCCATTCTTTTTCCATTGGTATATAAGATCGCTTCCCGTGGCTGTTACAGAGAAGCTTACATTATTTCCTTCGCAGATCTGCTGATTTGCAGGTTGACTTACAATGCTTACAAGATCAGTCATGGTAAGACTGGCTGCATTTGAGAGACTTGTTCCGCAATCGACCGTCAGCCTGCACCTGTATATCCCTTCATCAGCTGCTGAAACAAGGGGTATCAGCAATGTGCTTGTATTGGCAGTATTGTTAGTTGCCAGGGGAATATCTACTCCGTCGAGCTGCCATTGATAAGATAAATTCGTTCCGCTGGCATTGACGATGAACTGGACATTTGTGCCCGGACAAACGGTTTGATTCACCGGTTGAGATGAGATTGTAACATCTTCGTTGACTGTAAGTACAGCGGGATCGGAATTGATGTTTCCGCAGCCTCCAGAGATTTCACATACATATACCCCAGCATAACTCATATCCAGGTTAGAGATGATCAGAGAGGCCGTAGCGGTACCGGAATAACTTCCACCGTCGGTGATGGCTGTCCCGTTATGTGTCCAGGCGTAGCTGATGTTTGATCCTGTAACACCTACTGTCATTGTTGCATTATCCCCCTCACAAACAATATCATCCACTGGCTGGGTAATTATGACCGTGGGATCGTTCAATGATAAGCTAGCCGTATTTGATGTCTGGGGAATACATGAATTGGATACTTCACAGTAATAGGACCCAACATCTGTAGCTGTGGCACTGGTGATTACCAGGCTGCTTCCATTCTCACCCGGCATGAGAACACCATCTTTGTACCACTGGTACTGCAAGTCTGTTCCTGTGGCTGTGGTGCTTAAGATAACATCATCGGTCTCACAAAACTCCTGGTCGGATGGATGTGTAGTAATTACAATGGCCTCGTTAACCACCAGGCTCACATTGTTCGAAGTCACGCTGTTGCACTGGCCCAGAACCACACAACTATAGCCTCCTGCATCGCCCATGTCAAGATTGGTCAGACTAAGATTCGGAGAGTTTGCACCCGATATATCGAATCCGTCTACCAGGTCTACACCTGCGAGCTGCCATTGGTAGCCGGTAATTGATCCTGATGCTGAAATATTAAAATCTGCCGTTGATCCTTCACATGTGGAGACTGCGGTGGGTTGAAGGTCGATACTCAGGTTTTCATAAACCTCCAGGGTAACCAGGTTGCTTATAACTGTCTCGCAGGAACTGGTGATCACACAATTATAGATTCCGGCATGGGAGCCGTCCACCAGCGCAAGGTTCAGGGTTGGGGAGGTGGCCCCAACAATATCTACATTGTTGTACTGCCATTGATATGCAGGTCCAGTGCTCTCAAGGGCCACACTGAAAGATGTGCTGTTTCCCGGACAAATGCTTTTACTTTGCGGTTGTGATGTGATGGTAATACTTTCGGTGACCGTAAGAACTGCAGGATCGGAGTCGATGTTTCCACAGCTTCCGGAGATTTCACATACATATACCCCCGCATGTGTAAGGTCCAGGTTATTGATAAACAGTGAAGCGGTACTTGTTCCGGAATAACTTATACCATCATTAAGAGCGGTCCCGTTCCGCGTCCAGGAATAAGTAATATTTGAGCCTGTTACACTAACTGTCATATTTGCATCATCACCTTCACAAACAATGTCATCCAGTGGCTGGGTAACTATTATTGTGGGATCATTTAGTGTTAAAGCTACAATGTCAGATGTTTGAGAAATACATGAATTCGAGACTTCACAGGAATAACTTCCCACATCGGCCGCTGTTGCTCCGTTAATTACCAGGCTACTGCCATTCTCACCGGGCAAAAGGGCTGCATTCCTGTACCACTGGTATTGCAGATTGGTACCTGAGGCCACAGTTGTAAAGATTACATCTTCGTTCTCACAAAATTCCTGGTTGACGGGATTTGATGTTATAACAACAGCCTGGTCAACCACAAGTCCCACGGTGTTGGATGTCACAGTGCCACATTCGCCACTAACCACACAGCTAATGCCTCCTGAATTGGCCAGACCAAGATTGCTGATGGTAAGGTTTGGACTGTTTGCTCCTGAGATATTGCCTCCATTCACCAGGTCTGCGCCTCCCTGCCTCCACTGGTAGCCGGTGATTGATCCTGAAGCTACCACATTAAAGGCTGCAGTTGACCCCTCACAGGTAAAAACCTCTGTGGGTTGAAGGTCGATGCTCACATTTTCATGAACCACAAGGGCTACCAGGTCACTTATCTCAGTTTCACAGCTACCCGTGATCACGCAATTATAGTTGCCGGCATCAAGGACATCTACAGCTGAGAGGCTCAGGGTCGGGGAATTTGCTCCCACGATATCTACATTGTTATGCTGCCATTGATAAAGCGGATTTGAACCTGTAACTGCAACACTGAATGATGTGTTTCCTCCGTCACATACACTTTTAGTGACCGGTTGGGTAACAATATTGATTTCTGTATCCACCGTAAGTGTCACCGGAATGGATGTCTGCTCACCACAATCTCCACTCACAACACAGGTATAAACTGCCATATCCGCCAGGGTGATATTGTATATAACCAGTGTGTTGTTGGCAGATCCAAATATATTGCCACCATCTGATAGATCAACGCCATTCTTTCTCCAGGTATAGCCAAGTCCTGATCCGGTAGCCTGTACAATGAAGCTGACGTCGGCACCTTCACAGTCAGTCACCTCTACAGGTTCTGTTATTATAACAGTGGGTGGCAGAACCTGTAAAGAAGCAGGTGCACTTGTGAGGTCCGGGCCACATGAACTGGAAACTATGCATTGATAATCTCCTGCATCCAAAGCGTCCACGCTATTCAGATTCAAAGTGCTGGAGGTGGCCAGGGGAATATCAACTCCGTTAAATTGCCACTGGTAGCTCAGATCAACACCTGTTGCTGTTACAGTGAAAATTTCGTTATCGCCGGTGCAGGTGATTTTATCTACAGGGTTCGTAACAATCACTGAAAGGGGATTCACATTCACTGTTCCCGTTCCGGTCCCCACATTACTACAGCCATTTGCATGTGTTACCGAAGTGATGTTGTAAACGGATGAAATTGTAGGAGACAGGCTCAGTACATATGGATTACCGGCATTGCTTATTGTGTTGCTTGAAGTGCCATCTGTATAGGTGAAGTCAAATGGTCCTGTTCCTGTAAAATTAACATCAAGCGTTGCAGGATCACCAATACAGATTGTCGATGTTCCTGATAGGGTAGCAGTGGGAATGGGTAATATGTTTGTCTGTTTTGATATGGAGTTCGTACATGCGGTTACTCCATCTGTATAGGTATAGGTCACAGTATATGGTCCACCTCCGACAGAGAGAGTGGTGGGATCAAAGGAGGCCGTACCATTTCCAAGATCTGTTATTCCCGGACCTGAGAATGTTCCCAGGGGAGCCTGGCTCCCGGTAATAATTAAAGCAGCATCATTGATACAATAGCCCAGTGGATCAAAGCCGAAGAAATCCACCACTGGCAAAGAAAATACCGTTACGGGTTGGGTCAGTGTACCGGTACAACCCATGCTGGTGTGGGTATATTCAATAATCCTTGTGGCCCCTCCGCTTGCAGCGGGACTGAAGGTCGCTGTTCCATCCCCATGGTCCGTCAGTCCCGGGATTGCTGTAAATACACCACCAACGGGACTGTAGGTGAAGTTTACATCAGGATCATTTTCGCAATACTCATTATTTATAGGGGAAAATACAATTTCCTCCGGTCCGACCACAATGGTTTGCGCCTCGGTCGTATCCTTACACACTCCATTACCCACTATATATACAATGGAATAAGAACCCGGACCGTACAGTGCAGGATCAAATTCAGTGATGACATCAATTCCATCCAGCAGATAGAAACCACTGGCCGGATTCCCTTCGTCTAAAAAATGTGGTGGATCATCGTTGCAAAAAAATGCAGGAAGTGGATCAAGACTTGCGCTGGGTATATTGTCCTCGACATCCGGACGAAATGTCTCACCCTCATAAAGGACGTGCGCATGATCTCCGTGAAGATCCGCTGCTGAGGGATCAAATATGGCAATGGCAGGATTCCAGGAAATCTGCGTGACCCCTGTTGCCCGGGCACCGTCAAATGCGGGAAATGTTCCTGTGGTAGGATTGATGCCGTAAATTGTATCTACAGCAGAATTAATGCAATACTCGTCCTCCAATCCGAGGACATCCTGAGCGTAAGCCTCAGAGGAAAATAATACAAACAGAAATACCAGTTGGATAATCAGGATATATCGCGGTTCTCTCTCCACCATGTAGCACCAGTAAATGTCGGGTTAAATCTGATGATACGAAGAATCTCGAATTTAGTTTTAAATTTCGAGTCCGGGATCAGTGAAAAATTGCAATTGAAATACTGAATTCGTCATTGTAAAAACAGATCATTTCCGAAGGTGAGGTGGGAATCCCGGAGGGGACCCGCCTTCAACTTCCCCTTCCTGCCCTCATGAAAATAGGTAGATAATTATCATTGGAGTCTATCTTAATCACATCAACACCCTGGTCAACATAAATTGGAAAGCCCCCGAAGATACAAGGTCTAGCAGGCCCTCCTTGAAAAGATGTGCCTCAGATGATCATATATCGATTATTTTTCCGAATTTGTACTACATATTTCTTCGAGCCTGTATGCCTGGACAATGGGATGCAGGCCTATGGGATGAGCCGGAAACAGCTTGTCCTCCCGATTCCCGGGTAGTTATTCGGGATGAATTGGAAAGGAGATTAGTCTGAAATTTGAGCCATTAGCTCCAAATTTGAATAGCTGTCAGCTTTCCAATGGTATGTATAATAAGGGAAAGATGACAGATATTTTTTTTCTAGGGGGCATTTTCATAATTGCTGTTTTGTATTCATCCGTTGGTCATGGTGGGGCAAGCGGTTACCTGGCCTTCATGGCGCTGATTGGATTTGCTCCCGAGATGATGAGGCCTGCCGCCCTGATTTTAAATATTTTTGTTTCTACTATCGCTTTTATCTCTTTTACAAGGAACGGTCATTTCAAGTTTAATCTCCTGTGGCCTTTTATTGTTACTTCAGTCCCTTTTGCTTTTATTGGAGGGACTTTTAGTGTTGATGCAAGGGTATACAAAATAATATTGGGTGTATTTCTACTCTTCGCTGCTGCACGCATGCTCTTCAGAGGCAAAGAAACTTCCGGCGAATATAAGAGCCCAAATATTCCCCTTGCGCTGGCAATTGGTGTTTTTCTTGGATTTTTCAGCGGCTTAATTGGTATTGGCGGAGGAATCATCCTTAGTCCAATTATCATACTGCTTGGATGGGCCAGTGTAAAACAAACGGCTGCTGTTTCCGCAGTGTTTATACTGGTGAATTCAATCGCCGGTCTAAGTGGATTTATTTTGAAAAGCGGATTGCCCGATATGCAGATTATACATATGGTTGCTGCCGGATTCCTTGGAGGCCTCCTGGGGTCCTACCTGGGAAGTTTCAGACTTAAGGAAAATTTTCTTCGCTATTCCCTGGCCCTGGTTTTATTATTTGCTAGCGTTAAACTATTTCTGCTTTGAAAAAAAGAAATCTTGAAAATGGAGGATGAGAAAGACATACAGCCGGGATATATTCAGTTCAAATGGAAACTTCCGAATATGATACTTATTGCAGGCGATGGCAGGAATGTTGGGAAAACAACATTTGCAAGGAATATTATTCGACACTTGTCTGAAAAAGCTGAAATAACTGCTATTAAGACATCTCCTCATTTTCATAAGCTAAGTGAAGATCTTGATATAATTCATTGGAACTCTGATTATGTTGTGGCTGAAGAAAAAGGACGGAGCAGAAAAGACAGCTCCCTTTTATTACAAGCTGGTGCGAAAAGGGTCTTCTTCATTATGGCTAAGCAGGAGTATCTGGAAGAAGCTTTTTCACTTATTTCAGGAATGCTTGACCATCATATTATTATTGCTGAATCCGGAGGTTTGAATGAGCTGATTGAGCCTGCCGTCTTCTTCTTTGTGAGGAATAAACAGGAGTCCGTAAAGAAAGAACAATATCTGAAATTCAATCCTTACATGGTTACGAATAGTGATCAGGGCTTCGATTTTGAAGTTTCAAAGCTTGATGTTAGAAACAAGCAAATCACGATCAACATAGATTAATATGGAGACTTTTAACCAAATACAAAAGATCATAGCGCAATTAAGTCCGGATTTTAACACAATGGATATTGAAATTACGGCATCCTTAGGACATATTTTGCAGCAGGATGTGACTGCGGATATGCATATGCCCCCTTTTAATAAGTCGGCAATGGATGGCTATGCCTGCCGGAAAGAGGATATTACAAATGAGCTGGAGGTTCTTGAGATAATTGCTGCCGGTAATATGCCTTCAAAAAGTATCGGGAAAAATCAATGTTCAAAAATAATGACCGGGGCTGCTGTCCCGGATGGAGCAGACTGTGTATTCATGATCGAGGATGCTGCAATCCTGGATTCTAACAGAGTGAAGTGTAATAACCTAAACTCAAAGCAAAATATCTGCTTTCTGGGAGAGGATTATAAAAACGGGGATGTGCTTTTAAAGAAGGGTGTTGTATTGCAGCCTGAGCATCTCAGTGTTATTGCCGGAGCTGGATTGGAGAGGATCCAGGTGTCAGAAATGCCTAAGATAAGTTTGATTGTAACAGGCTCTGAGCTTGTTGAGTTTTCGATAAAACCTGAAGAGGGCAAGATCAGAAATACCAATGCCGTTCAGCTTATATCACTCTTAAAAAAGATGCACATGGAAGTTAGCTATGAAGGTATTGTGAGTGACAATTATGATAAATTGCAGGCTGTATTTCAACGATGTGCAGAAGAGAACGGTATACTAATCATTACCGGAGGTGCCGCGGTTGGGGATTTCGATCTTGTGCCTGATGTAATCCATGATGAAGGCTTTCATATATCTTGGACACGAACAGGCTTAAAACCCGGTAATCCCATGATCTTTGCCATGAAGGATCATACATATGTCTTTGGTTTGTCTGGAAATCCGGTCTCTTCATTTGTACAATTTGAATGCCTGGTGAAGCCGGTTATATTCAGGCTGCTTGGATCAGAGAATGAAGCTTTTAGATTTCAGGGAATGATGGCCAGCCCCTATCTCAGAAAAAATGCATCAAGGCTGGGCATTGTACCAGTAAGAATCAATAAGGAAGGAACAATTGAAGCACTGCCATTTAACGGCTCTGCACATATAAATGCCTTGTCATTTGCCAATGCATTGTTGGAGATACCGGTTGGGAAAAAAGAAATTAAAGAAGGGGAAATGGTTTATGTACGACCAATATAAAAGGAAAATAAATTACTTGCGCATATCGGTGACTGATCGATGTAACCTGCGATGCATTTACTGTATGCCTGTGGAAGGCATACCCCATAAGAAACACAGTGACATCCTGCGGTTTGAAGAGATTTTGGAGGTGGTTAAAGTGGGTATGAAGCTGGGGATCAATAAAATAAGGTTGACTGGCGGAGAGCCTCTTGTGAGGAAGGATATAGCAAACCTGGTAAAGCAGATCATCAGCATAGAAGGAATTGATGATGTTGGTCTGACTACCAATGGAGTGCTGCTATCACGAATGGCAAAGGAACTAAAAGAGGCCGGGTTAAAAAGATTAAATATAAGTCTCGATACACTTAATAAAGAAAAATATACCAACATCACGCGTAACGGCAGGCTTGAAGATGTACTTGAGGGGATTGATATAGCTATAAAATTGGGCTTTGCTCCGATTAAAATCAATTTTGTTCGCATCAAGGGAGTAAATGAGGAAGACGAGGCAGAAGTGAAGGCGTTTTGCTCGGAAAAAGGACTGGAACTGCGTTTGATTCGACAGATGAATCTTTCAAAGGGTGAGTTTTACCCTGTGGAAGGCGGAAATGGCGGTATATGTAAGATATGTAATCGTCTGCGCCTGACGGCCGATGGATTTATTGTTTCCTGCCTGTTTTCAGATTTTGGATACAGTATCAAAGAAATGGGGATTGAGCAGGCATTTATGAAAGCACTGAATAAGAAGCCAGAGACCGGTAAAACATCCCTAAAAAATCACTTTTATAATATTGGAGGATAAAATGAAAGAGCTCACCCACTTAAATAAGCAAGGAAAGGCCAGTATGGTTGATGTTAGTCAGAAGCCTGACAATCTTCGTGTCGCCAGGGCAACAGGCTTCATACATCTTAGCCCGGAAACCCTGGCACTCGTGCAAGAACATACTATTAAAAAGGGGGATGTGATTACGGTAGCCGAGATAGCAGGCATACAGGCAGCAAAGCTTACTTCACTGCTGATCCCCTTATGTCATCAAATCAACTTAACAAAAGTCGAAGTAAACTGCCGTACTGAAAAAGATGGGATACGAGTGAATAGCCTGTCGAAATGTATAGGTCAGACTGGCGTGGAGATGGAGGCCTTAACCGCAGTAAATGTTGCCTTACTTACGATATACGATATGTGTAAGGCCGTCGATAAACAGATGGTATTAGGAGATATCCAACTCATTTCAAAGGAAAAAAGAAAGACACAGGAAAATGGATAGGTTTGAGATCGTTTCGGTAAATATTTCTGAGAAAAAAGGGACCATTAAATATCCTGTAGAAGAGATCGTCCTAAACGATTCAGGAGTGACAAAAGACGCGCATGCCGGGAAATGGCACAGGCAGGTGAGTTTACTGGCCAGGGAAAGTATTGAGAAAGCGGAGCAATTGGCGGGCATTCATTTTCCGGATGGCACATTTGCCGAGAATATCACAACCAAAGGAATTGAGCTTTATACATGCAATATTTTAGACCGTTTTGTGAATGACAATGTTGAGCTGGAAGTAACTCAAATCGGCAAAAAATGTCATGCCAAATGTGCGATAGGAAAAAAAGTAGGCAACTGCATTATGCCGATTGAAGGAATTTTTGCAAGGGTTAAGAAGCCGGGAAAGATGAAGCCGGGCGATCAGTTTGAGTATATTCAAAAGATATTCAGAATAAAAATCATTACCCTGAGCGACAGGGCTTCAACCGGAGCATATGACGACAAGAGCGGACCGAAGATCCGGGAAATGTGCTCCCATTGGGGAAAGGCAAATAATCTGAATGTTACCTTCGATGCAATTGTAATACCCGACGAAGCAGATTTATTGTCAGAAGAATTAGAGACGGCCTTCAGAAAGACATCTGATATAATTTTCACAACCGGCAGTACGGGCATAGGTGGGCGGGATATTGCCCCTGAAACCATACGACCCTACCTGGATAGAGAAATTCCGGGCATTATGGAGATGATCAGATTAAAATATGGCATGGAGAAACCGAATGCCCTGTTGAGTCGATCAGTATGTGGTGTAAATGATAAATGTTTAATTTTTGCACTTCCGGGAAGCCCCAAAGCAGTAGCTGAATATATGGAAGAGATTTTAAAAGTACTCTTTCATTCCATTCTGATGCTTCACGATATCGGGAATCATTCCTAGAGTAAGCGACCCCGGCAAGATAGGATACCGCCAACATGAGGTGAAAATTTAAGGATCACTGCATCCTGTTGATGACATGCAGCTTACTTGTAGGCCCACCTGAATTCTTTTAAGCACGAGCTGAAAAAAAAGACACAAATTCACTGTATGGATGAGGTTCCCATGATAGAACACATTTAATAATCCAAGATTTTACAGAATTATATTGTATTTTGATTGTCCTATAAAGAGAACGTTCTGAAACAACTGCAGTATAAACCCCAAAACAATGAATCATGAAGAAGTATGTATTGACCATTTTTGCTCTTGTTCTACTGGCAGGGACTTCCTGTGAACAACAAGTTGATAGTGAAAAAGAAAAAGAAGCCATACTGGCTCTGATTACTGAAGAAACACAAGCTTATCACGATAAAGATTATGAACGATTTGCTGCATGTTATGTGCAAGATGAAAGCAACATCAGGATATTAGGCGGGGAAAATGAGAAAATGAGCTATACTGTTGGATTTGAAGAAGTTGGATCTAGCTTTAAGGAGTGGTTCGAAAATAATCCGGAGCCGACGCCGAATAATGAGGTAAAAAAGAATTTCACAATCAAAGTCTACAAAGATTGCGCCTGGATTGTCTTTGAAGAAGAAGACTTCACGGATGAGGGTGAGTCAAACGGGAAAGGTATAGGAACTAACTTTCTTGAAAAAGTGGATGGCAAATGGAAAATTGCATATCTATCCAGGGTTCACTATTAGGAGATTAAAAACAGATCTTTAATTTTCCAGGATAAGCAGAAGCACAATTCCAACAACATAAATTGCAAAGCCCCCGCCGATCCTTAGATCAACAGGGGCTTTTGCGGTTTGGCGGTGGTGCCACCAGGAATCGAACCAGGGACACCAGGATTTTCAGTCCTGTGCTC
>CAYWGP010000241.1:0-9220 GCA_964458155.1 uncultured Bacteroides sp. | reverse complement strand
TTTATTCAAAGAGATCAGAACAGATTCGGGATGATATATGATCTGAAAGGAGATGTGGCGTCGGCGGTGCAGTTTTTCATCACTGACAGTACCGAGCACTTCCTCAGGGGTTCCCTCTATTTCAATTGCCGGCCCAATCGTGATTCCCTGAACCCGGTCATTGATTTCCTCAGGGAGGATATCATACATATGATCGAAACCACGCAGTGGAAGTATTAATCAAATTTGTTTAACTTAGTCACCCCTCACCGGGGACTAACTCAGATATTGTGGGAGTATTTTTGAAAACAGAAATATTACCGAATTGCCATCTAGGTGTGTGGGAGATTACAGAGGATTTTGATACGCTCTATGGCATGGTAAACCTGGTAGCTGTGGAGAAAGCAAAACTCGACAGTTTCAAGAATATCAGCAGAAAGATTGAATGGCTCAGCGTCCGGGCACTGGTGAAAACCATGCTGGGTAAAGATACCCGGATCCTCTACAATTCCGAGAATAAACCCTTTGTGAGAGGCAATACCCATAACATCAGCATTACCCATTCCAACAACCTCACGGCAGTTATTATCGCCAAGGACAAGCGGGTAGGAATCGACCTGGAATTTATGTCGGGGAAGATCAGTAAAGTGGCCAATAAGTTTATCAACGACAGGGAGAATATCGTCAGCGACCCGGAGCTCTCCAAGCTCCACCTCTACCTTCACTGGTGTGCCAAAGAAACCCTCTATAAGATCTGCGATAAACAGGATATCAATTTCAGGGACGGAATTACCATTTCTCCTTTCACTCCTGACGAACACGGATATATGGAAGGAGAGGTGATCAACGGAAATGGTGAAGAGGACTTCGAAATGGAGTACTTACAACACGATAATTACGCACTGGTCTGGTGCGTCAAGGAATGAGAGGTTTCTACGAACAGCTGAAAGACAGGAGCAAAAAACGTGTTGCTCTACTGGTGGACCCGGACGCTTATGACAACGAGAGTCTGGAGGAGCTTGTCGACATTATCAATCAGTATCCGCCAGATCTTATACTGGTGGGTGGAAGTATCCTGTTCAAGCCCATTGATCTTACCATCACCACCCTGAAACTGGGATGCAAAGTTCCGGTCTTCATCTTTCCCGGCAATCTTTTCCAGTTGTCGGACCGGGCCGACGGAATACTTTTTCTCTCCCTGATCTCGGGGCGCAACCCCGAGTTCCTCATAGGAAACCATGTGCTGGCAGCCCCCCACCTGGGCCGTTCCGGGATCGAGGTGATTCCCACAGGCTACATGCTGATCGGAAACGGGAAGCCCACTTCCGTGGAGTACATGAGCAATACGAATCCCATACCGGGCGATAAAGCGGATATTGCTATGGCCACCGCCATGGCCGGGGAAATGCTGGGACTGAAGGCACTTTACCTGGAAGCCGGCAGCGGTGCATCCCATTCGGTGGAACCAGGAATGATCAGCGCCATAAGGAAAAAAATATCCCTTCCTCTGATAGCAGGTGGTGGCATCCGCTCTGAACAAACCGCCATGGAGCTCTTCCATGCAGGTGCCGATATGATAGTAGTGGGCAATGCCGTGGAAAAGCACCCGGCCTTTCTGTTGAACTTCTGTTCGGCCAGGGATAAAGCAAACAGTGAATAATTATTTGATCAGGTCCGAGATGACCAGCCCTGTTGCATTGTCGGGCATGGAAATTTCAAGGAATGAGGCAATGGATGGAGCGATATCCGTCGGGGACACCAGGTAGGGAATTGTCACCCGGTTGATTTTCCAACCATAGAAGATCAGTGGCACATGCGGGGTGTATCTGAATTCTGCATAAGAACCTCCGCCCACATTGCTGTGCTCCACCCAACCCGGGGTCAGGTAAAGAATCACATCGCCGGAGCGTTTCGGGTAATAGCTGTTCTGTATCCTGTGCAGCACACCATCGGTAAAATAGTTCTGTTGCAACACATAAGCCTGGGTAGCATTGCTTACCCCGTTTATCTGAAGCATAAAGCGGGCTACCCTATCCTGTACCTCTTCCAGGGATAAGTTGGAATCTTCTATAAGCTGATGATTCAGGTAGATCTGCTGTGCGTAGTAAAAGGTGACCCATTCTCCCCTGCCATAGATGGCATTCAGGTAGGACTTCAGCAGTGAAATGCTGGTCCGGTAATTAAAGAAGCCCGAAGGAATGCGGGTCTCAGACAGATAGTTGGGATCAACAGCCAGGGCATTTTCAGCTGTCAGGTAGACCAGGACATTCTCCATCCCAAGCTGATCGTCCAGGAATTCCAACAGGTGGGCAATATCCTGGTCCAGGCGCAAATAAGTATCCTGGGTCTCCACCGACCAGGTGGAGAAGTAATTGGCCAGGTACTTGGTGGAATTAAAGCCGATATGGATCATATCGCAGGCTTCGCCCTGACCAAGTTCTTCATTCACGATGGCCGCAATGGCCATGTCCTTGGTGTAGGTATTTCCCCAGGGAGTGGTCATCAGTAAAGAGTAGTCTTTTCCGCCACTTCCGTCGGAACTGATACGACTCAGATCGTAGGGGAAGGTAATCTGGCCGTCAAAACCGGTCTCATAGGGATTATTATCAAGCATGCTCTCTCCGTATTCGGCAATGGGCTGCAGGGTTTCCCAGCTGCGCTCCAGGTAGAGATCGCGGTAATTCTTCTCATTAAACTCATTCACCCAGTTTGGCAGGGAATCCATGTAGAAAGAACTGGTGATCCAGGAAGCACGCTGAGGATCCAGCCAGTAGGCCCCTGAGGCTGTGTGGCCAGCCATAAGTACTGCAGCTTCGGGATCCATTGATATGCCAATGGACCGGGATTCAAAGCGGCTGGTAACCCGCATTTCGTCGGCCAGAGTTCTGCTGTGCAGGGCCCTGGGAGAGTAATTGCCGGAACCATAAGATCCGCCGACGGTAGTCTGTTCCTGATCCTCAACGCTATTTACAATCTCGTTGGTGAGCCGGCTGTACCAGTAATCGGACACGATACCATGCTCACTGGGTCTTGTACCTGTTGCAATGGAGGCAAAACCCGCCGAGGGATCGGTGATCAGATAATTGTAACGGGCATTCTTGCAGTCGGCGCCCGTTGTGGCCATCTTTCTAAATCCTCCCTCTGAGAACTTGTCCCAGTATACCGAGAGGTAATCGTACTGCATCCCCGATATGGTGATAGATACAATCAGTTTGGGCTTCTGGGATGGGATCTTTTGCCCTGAAACTCCCGGATTAAGCAGGGAGAGGATAAACAGGAGCAATATGCTTTTCAAGCTTTTCATCATTATGTTAAACGCCTTTTATTGTAAAATCGTGCATATGTGTTTAATGCAATTGTAATTAGTACCAGGAAAAGAGATACGATCAAAATAGAAGTCCCGATTCCCTTACTGTCGGCAATAATGCCAAAGGCCAGTGCAAGCAAAGCTGTCATCATGGTTCTGATAAAGGACTGTGCTGAAATAACTGATGTCAGAATCTCATTGCTTACCTGGTCTGCAATAAAGCCTGTTAATATAGGCTTTCTGATATTCTCCACCAGGAATATTCCCACAAAAGCAATCAGCGCAATAATCCAGATGTCCTCCATATAAAGAAAACCACTGGCGACCCCAAAAGTAAATCCAAAAAGTAAAGTGATAAAGGAAATATTCATTTTGTTATGCACAGGGAATCTTGATGAAAGCCTTGAAGCCTGGGAGGTCAGGAGATAGATAAAGAAGTAAATCAGGCCAATGATGATCCCGTTCTTCTTTTCTGCTTCCAGATGCAACATAATGGGAATGAGAAGAGCAACATGTACCATCAGGGGCTGGATGTAATCTTTAACTGCTCTCAGGTAGGCCGTATGAATGGCCGAGGAGTTTACGATTTCCAGAACCTTTGCCTTTTGGATAATCTTTAAGAATTGCCTGAAGGTGGATCCTACTCCAGGCCTGGTCCCTGACTCATTCAGCTTCACGGGTCCATTCAACTCCCCGGGATAGGATGCTATCAACAGGAGATTTACCAGGTATGGGATAATGGAAAAGAGGAAAATGCTCTGGTATCTGCCACTGTAGAATACAATGAGTCCTGCAAGAAGTGAAGATATGGCCGAGCCCATCTGTGACCATGAGCGGGTATGTCCGTAATAGGAAATTTTCTGTCCCTCCCACTTATTCAGTTTCAGATAATCCATGATCATGCCCTTATGGGTTCCAGAACGGAAAGCATCTCCCAGGCCATAGAGAACAAAGGCCATAAGAAATAACCAGAAGTCCGTGGACAGGTAAAAAACCAGGAAAGAGATCATGAAAAACAGAAGTGCGGCCATCAGGGCCCTTTTTCTTCCGTAGGTATCTGCAATAATACCCGAGGGTATTTCGCTTATGTTTACTACAATTTCACGAACAGCATAGAGAATCCCAATCTGCGTAAAGCTAAGTCCCTTCTCAAGCAGAAAAAGGATGAAGAAAGCATCAAAAAAACGTAGATTTTTTAAGAACCCGTAAAAACAGAATTTATAGTATTGCCTGTTTTTAATCAAGTCAGCCATTCGACAACCTGTCTGTAGACATTTTCACCGGTGAATCCCAGCTTCTCATCCAGCACACTGTAGGGCGCTGAATAGCCGAAACTTTCCAGTCCGAATACCCTGCCATTCTTACCCACAAGTCCCTCAAGGGTTACAGGCAGTCCGGCCGTCAGACCAAATACCGGTACACCTTCCGGTATGACTTCATTTTGGTAGGATTGGGGCTGATCCCTGAAAAGACCTTCAGATATAACCGATACAACCCTGACCTTCAGACCCTTATCCTTTTCCAATAGCTCTGTACCTGCCAGTAGAGTAGCAACCTCGGAGCCGGAAGCCAGGAGCAGGACATCGGGTACACCTTCACAATCCTTCACCACGTAGGCTCCTTTTTGGGCCCCCAGTGCATCGCTATACCGGTCAGAACCCGGCAGGGCAGGCAGATCGGATATTCCCTGCCTGGACAGGATCAGTGCGGTGGGGGTAGAATCATTCTCCAGGGCCATCTTCCAGGCTACTGTGGTCTCAGCTGCATCGGCAGGACGAAGCACCAGCATGGAGCGTTTGCCACTGTGATTTCTCAGATGTTCCAGCAGGCGGATCTGTGCCTCCTGTTCAACCGGCTGGTGGGTGGGACCATCCTCTCCCACACGGAAGGCATCATGGGTCCATACGTATTTCACCGCTAACTCCATAAGGGCCGCCATTCTTGCTGCAGGCTTCATGTAATCGCTGAATACAAAGAAGGTCCCGATCACAGGGATCACGCCCCCATGGAGTGCCATCCCATTGGCGATGGAAGCCATGGTCAGCTCACTAACTCCGGCCTGAAGGAAAGACCCGCTGAAGTCACCCCTGGTAAAGGCTCTGGTATTTTTCAGATAGGCATCGGTTTTATCGCTGTTAGAGAGATCGGCCGAAGCTACAATCAGATTCTCAACCTTTCCGGCCAGGCTGGCCAGTACAGCACCCGAAGCTCCGCGGGTGGGCGACCCTGCCTTCTGTTCAATGGCTGCAAAATCAATTTCCGGAAGCTTTCCCTCCAGAAAGCTGTGATACCTGGCAGATAGTTCAGGATTGGCCTTCTCCCAGTCGGCCTGCACAGCTTTTCGCTGCGCTGCAAACTTTCGCTTTTCCTTCAGCACTTCGGCATAGGCTTTCTTAACCTCGTCAAAAATCACAAAGGGATTTTCAGGATCACCTCCCAGGTTGGAGATGGTCTTAGCAAAGGAAGCCCCGGCATCGGAAAGTGGCATTCCATGTGTGGAAGTCTTTCCCTCGAAACTGTTCCCATTCTCATCCCGGGCACCCAGACCCATGATTGTTTTTCCGATAATCAGGCTGGGCCGATCTTTCTCGGACACTGCCGACTCAAGTGCCTGGAAAATATGCAGGGGATCGTTGCCGTCTATAAGAATAACGTTCCAGTTCCAGGCCCTGTACTTGGCTGCGGTATCTTCGGCAGAAACCTCTTCGGTACGGGTGGAAAGCTGAATATCGTTGGAGTCATAAAACATTATCAGGTTGGAAAGTCCCAGGAAACCTGCAATACGTCCGGCTCCCTGCGAGATCTCTTCCTGGATCCCGCCATCGGAGATAAAAGCGTAGGTCTTGTGTGCCATCCACTCCCCAAAACGGGCAGCCATAAATCGTTCTGTGATGGCAGCACCCACTGCCATGGTATGGCCCTGGCCCAGCGGACCGGAGGTATTCTCCACACCTCGCTTCACATCCACCTCGGGGTGACCAGGAGTGGGACTTCCCCACTGCCTGAACTGGCTCAGTTCATCCAGGCTGTACTTTCCGGTGAGCGCCAGAACTCCGTAAAGCATGGGCGACATATGTCCGGGGTCCAGAAAAAAACGGTCCCTTAAGGGCCATGCCCCGTCGTCCGGATCAAAATTCAGGAATCGGGAATAGAGCATTTCAATAAAATCGGCTCCGCCCATGGCTCCTCCCGGGTGTCCCGATTTTGCTTTCTCCACCATGGAGGCAGCAAGAATACGAATATTATCTGACGCTTTAGTGTGATTCTTAAGGTCCATTAAATAGCTGTTTTAAAAAGGAAGCGTAAAATTAACCTTTAATATTTAAAAGTGCTCAAGTCACGATGGTTCTTTTTTGCTAATTTTGAGCCAAAACGAACACCTATGGCACTTAAATGCGGGATTATCGGGGTAGCCAACGTGGGCAAGTCCACTCTCTTCAATTGTATGTCAAATACCCGGGTGGAAACTTCCAGCTTTGCCTTTACCTCCAACAAGTCCAATGTGGGAATGGTAAATGTGCCTGAACCCAGGCTCTATAACCTGGAAAAGTTCCAGCCCACGGAGAAGATAATTCCCGCCACGGTCGAAATCGTTGATATACCTGGCCTGGCCAGGGGAGCAAGTCATGGCGAGGGTGTAGGCAACAAGTTCCTCTCTGATATCCGGAATACGGATGCCCTGATCCAGGTGATCAGGTGCTTTGACGATGAACAACTTCCCCATATCGATGGGTCGGTGAATCCGGTCAGGGACATTGAGACCATAAACCTGGAGTTGCAGGTAAAGGACCTGGAATCGGTGGAGAAGAAAATCGAACGCCTGGCTAAAATTGCCAAAACAGGTGATAAGGATGCAAAAAGGGGACTTGAAGTGCTGGCGCAGTACAAGGATCACCTGGAAGATTTTCAAAATGCCCGCACCCTGGATGTGAGCGAAGCGGACCGTAAGCATATTGAGGACCTCTTTTTGCTGACCAGCAAGCCGGTTATGTATGTATGCAATGTGGAAGACGAGGCAGCCATTGCCGGGAACGCGTATGTGGATCAGGTGAAGGACTACCTGGCTCAAGAAGAAGCGGAGATCCTGGTCCTGGCTGCACGGCTGGAGTCGGAGATTGCAGAGCTGGAGGATGAAGAGGACCGCAGGGAGTTCCTGTCGGATGCCGGACTGGAAGAGCCGGGTGTCAGTAAGCTGATACGATCGGCTTACTCCATGCTGAACCTGATCTCATTTTTCACAATGGGTCCCAAAGAGATCCGGGCATGGACTATCCGCAAGGGTGCCGTGGCACCTGAGGCTGCAGGAGCCATACACTCTGATCTTCAACGCGGATTCATCCGTGCGGAAGTCATGAAATACGAAGATTTTATTTCACTGGGATCGGAACAGGCCTGCAAAGACAAGGGCAAATTGTCGGTGGAAGGAAAAAACTACGTAGTTGAGGAGGCCGATATTTTGCATATCAGATTCAACGTATGATGATTCTGCTCAGGATGATTCAGTCCAGCATCTTCCGGACCCGTGCAGGTAACCTGATGGCAGCACTCCTGCTCAGCTCATTTGCATTTACAGGCCTGGATGCTCAATGGACCAGGTCCACAAAGTTTGATGATGGTGATATGGCCACAGATCTGGCCGATGCACTTACTTTCCAGAAATATCCCACCTATTACCAGTACCTGGAGATGATGCAGGGCTTTGCAGCTGCTTTCCCTGATATATGCAGACTTGACACCATAGGATATTCTGTTCATGATCGCCTGCTCCTGGCCCTTAAGATCAGTGATAATGTGGATGAGGACGAGGCGGAGGCCTCCTTTCTTTATTCTTCCACCATGCACGGTAATGAGATTGTTGGCTTTGTGCTCCTGCTCCGGATGGCCGATACCCTGCTGAATGGATATGGTCAGGATGCAGAGATCACAAAACTGATAGACAATCTGCAAATCTGGATCAATCCCCTTGCTAACCCCGATGGCAGCTACTCGGACGATAACAACCTTTCCCTGGAAAACGCTTCCCGACTGAATCTGTTTAACATCGACCTGAACAGGGACTTCCCGGAAGCTACCCGGGGAGATGCAGATGACCCCACCGACAGGGAGCCGGAAACCAGCTATATGATGGCCTTTCTGAAGGAAAAGGAATTTACCATGTCAGCCAATATTCACAGTGGAGAAGAGGTGGTGAATTATCCCTGGGATGCCAAGCCCTCACCCCATGTGGATCAAGACTGGTATATCTTTATTTCCCGTGAATATGCCGATGAGGCCATGGCAGTGGATCCAGATTATATGTTTGGCTGGCCCGATAACGGTATTACCAACGGTTGGGACTGGTATGAGGCCCTGGGAACAAGGCAGGATTATGTGAACTACTACCTGGGAGGCCGGGAAGTAACCCTGGAGTTGTCATCTGAATTCCTCCTTCCGGCTTCGGAGCTGGAATGGCACTGGACCATCAATCAACGTTCCCTTCTCAACTATATGTCACAGAGTTTATACGGGATCAGGGGAACAGTAAGCGACCTGGAGACCGGGGATCCGCTCAGGGCTAAGATCTTTGTTATGAACCACGACAGTGCCTACTCGGTGGTACACAGCTCTGCCGTCCACGGCGATTTCTACCGCCTGATCAAGGAAGGATTTTATGACCTGGTCGTATCTGCCCCCTCCTATATAAACGATACCATCCTTTCCGTATCGGTAAGCGATTACCAGGCCACCAACCTGGATATTCAGCTGCAGAAAGATCCGTCGGCAGGGCTTGAGCCCGGCACTCCGCTGCCAGGTTTCCGTATCTATCCCAATCCGGCCACACATAGTTTTGTGGTGGAAGCAGAGAACATCCCCTATGGGGAGCTGGATATATGGGTGCATGCTGTGGATGGAAGGACCATTTATCATCATAGCCTGCCTTATCATGGCAGTGCA
>CAYWGP010000240.1:0-8060 GCA_964458155.1 uncultured Bacteroides sp. | reverse complement strand
TATTTCTTCGAAAGCCTGAGGCCTTTACAGGCCTCGCTTTATTTTGCGTCTGCCTGCTCACTGAAGCAAGCTTCGTTCGCTGACATCCACAAAAAAAGCCTGAGATTTGCATCTCAGGCTTTCTTGGATTAAGCGGTCTGGACGGGACTCGAACCCGCGACCTCCGGCGTGACAGGCCGGCATTCTAACCAAACTGAACTACCAGACCTTAATCTATTGATGGCTATGGGTATTTCATCAAGAACATGCATTATTCAAATGCGTGGCAAAAATAGATGAATTTTTTGATTAGGCAAAAGAAAAACTCCAAAATTTTATCAAGTAATTATTCTTCCTCATAGATATACCTGATCCATTCAATTACACGGTCGGGCCAGGTGGAAAGATGACCCTGACCAATGGCCAGTGAGTAGCCATGCCCACCATAGGGATAAATATGCATTTCCGAATTTATCTTGTTGTTTCTGAGTGCCATATAGTAAACAATGCTGTTTTCCACAGGCACACCGGAATCGTCATCGGAGTGAATCAAAATGGCCGGGGGAGTATCTTCTGTAACCTGCAGTTCATTTGAATAATATTCTATAAGTTCCTCATCGGTATCATTACCTATAAGGTTTATTCTTGATCCTGAATGCTGGAAGTCCTCTGTAAAGGAGATTACCGGGTAGACCAGGACTGAAAAATCGGGCCTGCAACTTACCTGTTCCACCGGGTCCGGGTTTGACGAATCACCTCCATCATAGTGTGTGGAGAGTGTGGAAGCCAGGTGACCCCCGGCTGAAAAACCCATGACCCCTATTTTAGCCGGATCAATATTCCACTTCTCTGCATTAGCGCGGACCATCCTCAAGGCACGCTGGGCATCCATTAATGGAGACTTATGGGGTACAATATTGCTTTTAGAGCCAGGCAGCCTGTACTTCAGAACAAAAGCGGCAATTCCCCGGGAATTTAGCCAGCGGGCTATATCACTTCCCTCCCAGTCATAGGCAAGGATCTCATAGCCTCCACCCGGACAGATCACCACGGCCTCGCCTGTTGCATTCTTTTTTGAAGGCAGGAATATAGCAATATCAGGTTTCTGTACATTTCTGACCCGGACTATATCGGCAGTATCAAATATGGTAACTTCACCGGTCTCCCTGTAGTTGGGCGGATCTCCTTCCCAGAGGGGTAATATTTGATTCTGTCCCTTCAGGGGAGCAATGATTGAGGTAATCAGTAAACAAATCAGTAGTTTTTTCATGTTGGGCGGATTTAAGCGTTGCCTAAAATTAGCCACAGAATTGAAAACAGGGTTTCATTTTCCCTGAATCTTTTGAAGGTATTTGTATTTTTATCAAAGTAGCCTGATTTGCATCAATTCATATTGTTCGATTATGAAGCTTCCTTTTAAACCTTTTACTCCTGATACAGAACTTCTGTACAAGGTACTGAGGAGAGAGAAGACAGAACGCCCTGTGCTGTTTGAGTTTATTATTAACCTGGAGACCTGCCGGAATGCTTCAGGCTGGAACAAGCAACCTCAACCAGGTACTCTGGAATACTACAGGATGATCATAGAGGCCTTCCGGAATCTGGGATATGATGCTGCTCCGGTCTACACCTTTGAATCTGGATTATTATCCTTCCCAAAGGCTGTGCAGGACTCCCTGGCCAGCAGGTCCCAGAACCAGGGCGCCCTGATTACCGACCGCGCTTCTTTTGACAAATATCCATGGCCCGATGCGGAGTCCGGCTATTATGAAATATACAATCAGTTATCGGGCTATCTTCCCGACGGAATGAAACTGCTTGGATTCAGCAACGGGGGAATCCTTGAGAATGCTACCGATATTGTGGGATTCGAGACGCTTTGCATGCTCTACCTGACGGATCCGGAACTGGTCAGGGAAATTTTTAAAAACATTGGTGAAAGACTGCTGACATTCTATTCCATTGTCTCATCAATAGATAGTGTGGGGGCCTGTGTGGTAAATGATGATTGGGGCTTTAAAACGCAGACCATGTTCCCGCCCGAGATGATGGAAGAGTTTGTGTTTCCTTATACCAGGAAGATCGTGGAAGCGATTCATGCAGAAGGGAAACCGGCCATCCTGCACAGTTGTGGGAATGTAAAGGACATTATGGATGTGATCATCGATGATTTGAAACTGGATGGAAAACACTCTTTCGAAGATGGTATCTACCCGGTGGAGGACGCCTGGGAATGGTGGTCCGATCGAATTGCAATTATGGGTGGTATTGATATGGACTTCATGGCACGTAAGGAACCGGAAGAAATCTATCAAAGATCCCTCCGGCTCCTGGAGAAGACCGCCACAAAAGGAGGCTTTGCCCTGGGCTCGGGAAACAGCATCCCGGATTTCATCCCCAGGGAAAACTACCTGGCCATGATCCGGGCTGCCGTTGATTTTATTGCCTAGGCATTGGCTGCTTCCTTGTTTCTTTTGCGATACCTGAGAAAAAAAAGTATAGCAAAAATAATCAGTT
Source organism: uncultured Bacteroides sp. (assembly GCA_964458155.1). GTDB lineage: Bacteria > Bacteroidota > Bacteroidia > Bacteroidales. The sequence continues at coordinate 5,564 of CAYWGP010000240.1, read as the reverse complement.
GACCGATTCCTATTAGCAGCAAGAATTCAGCCCATGTCCTTTTATCAGGACCATAGGGATACAGATACCCCCCGGCAATAATGCAAATGATCCCAATTACTAGGAAACTCCAGAATTTAATTTTTCCGTAAAGACTCATCGTTTGGATATTTGGTTTAACATCTAGCATCCGGTCCAGCTCCTATACAGGATGCAGCCATCCCAGCAATCAGTTCGAAAGGTGCAACAATTCCAGCAGCCTTACATAACCAGCTTTCCGCACAATCACTCGTGGTACAATTCATGCATCCTCTCCAACTACTTTCCCTGCGGCAGCAGATGGCGCTTGTTTCTTTAAGGCTTGCATCCTGGCTTTCTTCCCTGTAAGTTAAGGAATAAACAGTTTTATTAAAACTTTTTATCTCCTCATTTTCGAAAATTTTCAACTCCCCCATACGCATCTGATCATCCAGTATCAGAGAGAAGTAATCGCGATCGTCCATGGTTTTTAAAGTAAAAGCCATCCGGCCCTGTTCAGCTGGGCGGTAGTGGGCCATACTGACCTGATAGAGTCCTTTGGTCTCATAAAGAATAAGGGTTTGCTCCGGATCAAGGGTAGGGATGGAATACATGATCACATCGGTGTGATTGAAAAAGAATTTCTGTGCTTCTTCAACCATCAAAAAGGCCTCTTCCACCCCATTTGCCAGCGCCGACCGAATAATTTGTTCCCTTTCCTGGTTGGCTCCCAGTAATTCGATTCGGTAAATATGATTGTCATAAAAATAGGGGCTTACCTCCTCCAGCAGGGACGTATCCTCATATACAAGGGAATTAGTAGCTTCTTTATCGGAATTCTGACTTTCTTCATCCTTATTACATCCAAAGAAGAAAAACAGGATCATTCCTGCCAGGGGCAGGAGAACTAAAAACTTTCTTTTCATTTTCATTATGCAATTTTTTTGGTTAGACGATAATTATGCAGGCCTGAATGCACATATATGTGTCAGGAGCACTACATATCGCCTGAAGGCTTGAAAAAAAATGAAAAGAAGCTAATGTTTGATTATCTGAAATAGTTAGAGGCCCTGCTGCGCCGCATCTCGGCACTCAGAGCATCAATGGTTTCAGCATGAATGGGATCTTCTGAAATATTCACGTTCTCTTCAGGATCATGGCTATGATCATATAGCATCCTTGCATAGGAACTGTCCTGATCATTGACCCATTCGGTATAGAACCAGTTCTCCCTGATGATAGTGATCCCTGCAAACCACTGGCAAATTGCCACACCATCGCTGGTGGCATCAGGATCAAAGAGCAATTCCCTGAAGCTGTTCCCCTGCAAATGCTCAGGTAGCCCGAGTCCGGCAAGCTCACACAGCGTAGGATAGATATCCACATACTCCACAATTTCAGGTGAGGCTTTAATCTGCCTGGTGCCCGGTACTCTAACGATCAAAGGGGTGTGGAGCGAAGTCTCGTAGTTACAATGCTTACACCAGAGTCCATGTTCTCTCAGGTTCCAGCCATGATCACCCCAGAGGATTACAATGGTGGTTCTGTCCAGCTCCAGTCGCTCCAACTCATCCAGAATCTTCCCGATCTGTGCATCGGTGAAACTGACACTGGCATAATATCCGTGTATGAGCTGCAGGGCAAATTCATCTGCGACAGGTCCCTCCGGGGGTACTCCTGCATAGGCCCTAAGCTCCCCAAAACTATGAAGCGACTCAGGTGGTGCATTTTGGGGCGGATAGTTATTCTCGGGTAGCTTTACTTTCCCATCATACCGGGCCCAGTATTTTTCCGGGGAATTAAAAGGCAGATGGGGTTTATAAAATCCGGCAGCCAGAAAAAAAGGCTTATTTTCTGCCTTCAGCTTCCGCAGGTCCCTGATGGTCTTCTGAGCAATCTTACCATCTCTGTAGATGGTATCAGCTACCTGGGCACGTTCAAACGGAGGGCCTCTGTACTTGTCTGACGTATCTCTCCGGATATTCTCGATCAGGGCATAATCTCTCCAGGAGAGGCTATTGGAAGCGGGATGCCAGATCTCATTCCAGCTGGTACTGTCATCATCGTCGTGGTGAAAGATCTTTCCATTGCTGATGGTATGATAGCCATTCTCTTGAAAATGTCCAGGAAGGGTGATGATGCCGGGAGCCTCCTCATCGGCCCTGCTCAGGTAGGTAAGAAATCGGTTTCGAGCAGGTCGCAGACCGGTCATCAGACTGGCCCGGGAAGCTCCGCAGACGGGTATATTACAATAGGAACGATCGAATCTGGTTCCCTCAGCGGCCAGGCGGTCAATATGCGGAGAATGTATCAGATCTTTACCGTAACAGCCCAGCTCGGGACGAAGGTCGTCAACCGCAATAAACAGGATATTGGGCTTCAGTGGAATAGCTTCTTGCTCTTGCTTTCCGGAACACGAGAGAAGAATTAAAAGAAGCCAGATTGAATGCCTCATCCTGCTACTACTTAAAGCTTGTTACGATGGTGAAAGTACCAGACCCGGTGCTTACAATTGTTTCTCCACCCACAATTTTGTAATCCAGGTCCATGTCTACCAGGGCAGATCCGTTGATGTCTACGTTAATGGCTTCGCCTGGTATATGGATAGACGCGGTAGTATTGGCCGGGATTTTCACCTCCATGGTCAGTTTCTCTCCTTCCAGGTTCCAGCCTGACTTAATCTCACCATACATGCTTTGATGGCTAGCCCGCGCAAAGCTTAATCCTCCACCCGGTTTAGGTTGGATGATGATATGCTTGTAGGCAGGATTATTCTCATCAATACCAATGCCTGCAACCACCTGGTACATCCATTTCCCGATAGCTCCGTAAGCATAATGGTTAAAGGAGTTCATCCCCTTATCCTGAAAGGTAGAATCGGGCTTCTGTCCGTCCCAGCGCTCCCAGATGGTGGTGGCTCCCATGGTCACCGGGTATAACCAGGAAGGGTATTCCGTCCTGTTCAGCAATCCATAGGCCAGGTCGTTTCTTCCTACAGCTGTAAGCGTCAGTGAAATTAATGGAGTACCAAGAAATCCGGTAGTGATATGCCTGAATTCTTCCACATCACTGGCCAGATAGGCTGCACTTTTTTCAGCAGTCTCCTCATCCAGCATGTCAAAGGCCAGTGCCAGCGTATAGGCTGTCTGAGTATTAGCCACCAGACGTCCGTTTGGCGTAACAAACTCATCATTAAACGCTTCCTTAATCTGTTCAGAAAGCTGGGCGTAAAACTGGGCCTCTTTATCATGGCCAAGAAGAGCAGCAGTTTTGGCCACAATGGATGAGGAGTAAGAATAATAGGCTGTGGCAATCAGATCCTTCAGGGTATAGGCGCCCATGTAATCGGACCTGGTCGAGGCGAAAGCAAGCCAATCACCATAATGAAAATCTCCCGTCCAGATGAGATCTTCCCCGGCTCGTTCTTTCATAAATCCAATCCAGGCCTTCATGCTTTCGTACTGGTTTTCCAGAACCGTAAGGTCCCCGTAATCCAGGTAGACCACCCAGGGGATAACAACCCCTGCATCGGCCCATCCGGTAGCTCCCATTCCACCCAGAATATCCGGTACCACGTGTGGAATGGCCCCGTCTTCTCTCTGATCAGCAGCCAGGTCCTTCAACCACTTTCTATAAAAGGTGGCTGCATTCATGTTAAAGCAGGCGGTTGGTGCAAATACCTGGGCATCGCCCGTCCAGCCCAGCCGTTCGTCCCTCTGGGGACAGTCGGTAGGCACATCAAGAAAATTCCCCTTCAATCCCCAGACAATATTATGCTGCAGCTGGTTTAACAGGGGCTCTGAGCACTCAAAAGTGCCTGAAGGCTCCATATCCGAGTGAATCACCATGCCCCGGATCTTATCTTTCGTCAGTTCGCCCGGATAACCCGATACCATCACATAGCGGAATCCCTGAAAGGTAAAGTGGGGCTCAAAAGTTTCCTCTGCACCTCCTTTAAGCAAAAAGGTATTGGTGCATTTTGCAGCACGCAGATTATCGTAATACATGTTCCCTTCCCTGTCCAGCACCTCGGCATGACGAAGGGTAAGCACATCACCGCTTTTACCGGATGCCTTGATCCTGATCCATCCCACCATATTCTGTCCCATATCAACCAGCCAGCCTTCTTCCCTCTTTTCAATGGATACGGGTTCCAGTTTATTTACAATCTTCACAGGAGGGCCTTCGGGAGCAATCAACTTCTCCTTTGATATCTCCATCCTGGTGGTACCTTTCCAGCTCTTATCATCATATCCGATCTTGCTCCATCCGCTCAGCACTTTACCTGCATCATAGACCTCTCCATTGTAGATATCCGATTCCAGGATGGGTCCGGTTGTGGCTTTCCAGCTTTCATCGGTAGAGATTACAGCGCTGGTCCCATCCGTATACTCAACGATAATCTCAGCAATGGCAGCCAGTTTATCTCCATAGTTGTTTCGGCCATCAATCCAGCCCAGGTTTCCCCTGAACCAGCCATCTCCAAGCACAATGCCAATGGCATTTTGATTCTGAACCAAAAGAGAAGTTATATCGTAGGTCTGGTATTGCAGCCTGGTATCATAACTGGTCCATCCGGGAGTAAACTCCTGATCTCCTACTCTGAGTCCATTAATTTCAGCCTGATACAGTCCCTGACAAGAGATATATAGCCTGGCCTGTTTTATGCTTTTATCCAATGTGAACTCTTTCCTGAGGTAGGGAGAAGGTTCCGACTTAAGCGGATCCTCTTCCCATGCCGGAGTGATCCAGTCAGCCAACCAATCCTTACTCTCAAGCTTACCCATCTCAAAAAAAGCAGGGTCGCTCCACTTACTCTTCTTCCCGTGATTGTCCACCACCCTGGCCTGCCAGTATATACGCTGGTGAGACCTGGGGGCCTGACCCAGGTACTTGATATGAAGGCTCTGGGAGGAAGCTACAGTCTCCGTATTCCAGAGCTGTTTCTTCTTTTTTGCCAGATCGGCAGGATCCAGGGCAGCACGAATCTCATAGGACTCCTGCATGGTGTTATACTGATCCGATTGAATGACCCAGCTGAGTTCAGGCACGGGATTGTCGATCCCTATGGGATTGGTCTTGTAATCTGTGGTCAGTGAGCTAAGCTGCAGCTGTGCAGATGCACTCAGTGCAGCCAAAGTAAACAGACTGATCAGTAAATAATTGCGGAATTTCATGGATGCTTGTAGTTTGAGGTTACTTATCTTAAATATAGCTCAATTATGGCAAGAAGCCACATTCACATTTATTATCTTTAGTCCTTAGCACTATTATATAAAGATGGTTTTTTTGAAGGATAACCCATCTTTAACTTGGGATCGGGTAAGCTTTGCAGAAAACCTGTGGAAACCAGGAAATTGTCTGCTTTCTCTCTTGTATCCTTGTAAATCTCATAGTTTCTATAGTTAAAAAAGCCATGTCCCTCACCTTCATAAAGAAAGAGATCACACCTGCTTCCGACTTTCTCCATAACCGTTTCAAAATACATGGCAGTTTCAACAGGAATCAGATCATCTTCAGTGCCCAGGAAAACCACCGCAGGAGGCATTCCTTCGCTAATGTTATGA
>CAYWGP010000239.1:0-23103 GCA_964458155.1 uncultured Bacteroides sp. | reverse complement strand
GATTAACCGGGATGTGTACCGGGTGGATGGAAGAACCCTGGGGGAAGCCATGGAATGCTGTGATCTGATTAATAATCAACCCTGCGACCGTAACGAGGAGTTCTATTCAGCGGCACCAGGGGGGAAATTCAACCTGACCCTTGGATCCCAGGATGCCAGGTATGAGGAGTTTGACCTGGACCGGGAAACAGGCTGTATCAGGAACATTGAAAACGCTTATAGCTGTGACGGTGGACTGGCCGTTCTTACCGGCAACATTGCTCTTAAGGGATCCATTGTAAAGACTGCAGGGGTGTCCGAAAAAGTGCTAAAGTTTGAAGGACCGGCCAGGGTCTTTGATTCACAGGATGATGCCTGTGATGCCATCCTTGAAAATAAGGTGAAGGCTGGAGATGTGGTGGTTATCCGCTATGAAGGGCCCAGGGGAGGACCCGGCATGCAGGAGATGCTATATCCAACCTCATATATAAAGTCAAGGCACCTGGGTGAGAAATGCGCACTGATTACAGATGGCCGTTTTTCCGGGGGTACTTCCGGACTCTCTATTGGTCATATTTCACCTGAAGCAGCTGATGGTGGTGCCATCGGACTAATCAGGGACGGGGATATGATCCGGATCGATATTCCAAACCGTTCCATGGATCTGCTAATCGATGACGAGGAGCTGGATCAACGAAGGAAGGAAGCCGATAGCAGACCCGATGGATGGAAACCCAAAAGGGAAAGAGAAGTGTCAAAAGCTCTGAAAGCTTATGCCAGCATGGTATCGTCGGCAGATCAGGGGGCCATCAGATTAATAAATGAATGTTAAACAGAATTTAAATATTATCAGCATGGAAACAGATACAAAAAAGAAGGCAGCTGAAAAGACAACTTCCGGACAAAAGATGTCCGGCGCCGAAGCTCTGGTAAAAGCTCTGCTGGAAGAGGGCGTTGATACCGCTTTTGGCTATATCGGCGGGGCCATTATGCCCGTTTACGATGCTTTATTCCATTATGAGGATAAGCTAAAGCATGTGATGGTCAGACATGAGCAGGGTGCTGTACATGCAGCCCAGGGATATGCAAGGATCTCCCGAAAACCGGGGGTCTGCTTTACCACATCCGGACCGGGGGCCACCAACCTGGTGACCGGCCTGGCCGATGCCCTGCTCGATTCCACACCCATGGTCTGTATCACAGGTCAGGTTGCAGCCCCCCTGCTCGGTTCAGATGCCTTTCAGGAGACCGATATGGTAAGTGTATCCATGGCGATCACCAAATGGAACTACCAGATCACCAGTGCCGATGAGATCTGTGATGTAGTGGCCAAAGCATTCTTTTATGCCAACTCCGGACGACCAGGTCCTGTTCTTATCGATATTACCAAGAATGCCCAGGTGGAAGAGGTGGAGTACAATTACAAGAAAAGAAAGCAGGTAAGAAGTTATATTCCAAAACCAATTCCCACTTCAAAATCCATCGAAGCCGCCGCTGAACTGATAAACGGTTCTGATAAACCTTTCGTACTGTGTGGCCAGGGGGTAACCATCTCCAGAGCAGAAAAGGTGTTCAAGGAATTTGTTGAGAAAGCGGGCATTCCCGTGGGCCATACGCTGAATGGGATTTCAGCTTTTCCGGAGGATCATCCTCTGCATGTGGGAATGCTGGGAATGCACGGAAACTATGCACCAAATATCAATACCAATAAGTGTGATGTGCTGATAGCCATCGGGATGCGTTTTGACGACCGTGTGACCGGAAGTATAAATACCTATGCCAAGCAGGCCAAGGTGATTCATATTGAGATTGATCGCGCAGAGATTGATAAAAACATCAAGACCGATGTGGCCATTAACGCCGATGCCAAGCAGGCACTTAAGCTTTTGCTTCCCAAGATTAAACCGGCTGAGCATGCGGAGTGGCTGGAGTCCTTCCGACAGCTTGAAGCCCTTGAGATGGAGAAGGTTATCAATAAGGAATGTTACCCCAGCGGGAAGCAGATGAATATGGGAGAGGTGATTCATAAGCTCTCTGAAAAGACCAAAGGAAAGGCCATTATGGTGACCGATGTGGGACAGAATCAGATGGCCGCAGCCAGGTACTATAAGCACATGGAACACAATTCATGGGTAAGCTCAGGCGGATTGGGCACTATGGGATTTGGGGTTCCGGCAGCCATGGGTGTTGCCTTTTCCAAACCAGACCGGCCAATTTTGGCCGTAACTGGCGATGGTGGATTTCAAATGACCATCCAGGAATTGGGGACCATCTCACAGTATAAGCTTCCGGTTAAAGTCGTATTGCTGAATAACCAGTACCTGGGAATGGTAAGGCAGTGGCAGGAGCTCTTCTTTGATAAGCGTTATGCAAGTACCGGGCTGACCAATCCGGATTTCACTATGATTTCAGAAGGATTTGGTGTTCCTGCAAAGAAAATTACTGAACGAAAGGATCTGGATAAGGCTTTGGATGATATGCTGGCCGAAGATGGACCATTTGTTCTGGAGATTGATGTAAGGCAGGAAGGGAATATTTTCCCCATGGTACCAGCCGGAGCTTCGGTATCTGATATCCGTCTTGAGTGATCCCTTATAGCGACACGGAAAGAGCAATTAAAAAAGATGTAAAAAATAGATAATGAAAAAGGAATATACCATATCGGTTTTCAGTGAGCACAAAGTGGGGCTTCTGCACCGGATCACCGTAATCTTTTCACGGCGTAAAATCAACATTGAAAGTTTAAACACCTCTGAATCGGAGGTGCGGGGAATCTACCGGTTTACCATAGTAATCCAGGCAACAGAGGCCATGGTCAGGGTAGTTACAAAGCAGATTGAAAAGCAGATTGGAATTCTCAAGGCCTTCTACCACACACTGGATGAGATTGTTTACCAGGAAATTGCACTTTACAAAGTGCCCACAGAGGCCTTTGCCAATGGCGACGCAGTGGAGAAGTTGATCAGGCAACACAATGCCAGGATTCTGACTATTGAACCTGACTATACTGTGGTGGAGAAGACCGGGCATAAGGACGAGACCAAACAGCTGTTCCGGGCCCTGGAACCCTATGGGATTCTCCAGTTTGCACGTTCGGGACGAATTGCCCTGACCAAACAGATCAAGGAGATTTCTACTTATCTGAAGGAAATTGATGCCCATCACGAAGTCACAGCAAACGACACCGTAACCTACTAATTGAACAATTAATAAGCTATTGACTTATTAAGGTAATAACACACTAACACAATAACATCATTACAAAATGGCAAAATTAAATTTTGGCGGCGTTGAAGAGAACGTCGTTACCAGGGAAGAGTTTTCCTTATCCAGGGCACAGGAAGTGCTGAAGGATGAAGTAATTGCAATTATCGGATACGGTGTTCAGGGTCCGGCCCAGGCACTGAACCTGAAAGACAACGGGATCAACGTGATAGTTGGTCAGGCACCCGAGTTCAAAGCGGACTGGGACCGGGCAGTAAAAGACGGTTTTGTACCCGGCGAATCCCTTTTCTCCATTGAAGAGGCCGCAAAAAGAGCTACAGTGATCCAGTACCTGGTTTCCGACGCCGCTCAGCGCGCCGTATGGCCCAAGCTGGAGCCCTGCCTGAAGGAAGGCGATGCCCTTTATTTCTCACATGGATTTTCTGTAACCTACAAGGAGCAGACAGGTGTGATTCCTCCCAAAAATGTGGATGTGATTCTGGTTGCCCCAAAAGGGTCCGGGATGAGTGTTAGACGCAACTTCCTGGCTGGTACGGGAATTAACTCAAGTTATGCCGTTTTCCAGGACTATACCGGGAATGCCGAAGAACGTACCCTGGCACTCGGGATCGGCATCGGATCGGGATATCTTTTCCCGACTACTTTCGAGGATGAAGTATACAGCGACCTGACAGGCGAGCGTGGAGTGCTGATGGGTGCCCTGGCAGGAATTATGGAGGCCCAGTACGATGTGTTGAGAGAAAATGGACACTCACCTTCGGAAGCTTTTAACGAGACCGTGGAGGAGCTGACACAGAGCCTGATTCGTCTGGTAGATGAGAATGGCATGGACTGGATGTATAGCAATTGCAGTGCCACTGCCCAGCGGGGTGCACTGGATTGGAAACCCAAGTTCAGGGAAGCCACACTTCCCGTTTTCAAGGATCTTTATAAGCGAGTAAAGAGTGGTGAAGAGACCAGGGTTGTACTGGAAAAAACCAGTGGAACTGACTACAAAGATTACCTCGAAGTAGAACTGAAGGAGTTAAGGGAGTCTGAAATGTGGCAGGCAGGGGCAACTGTAAGAAGTCTTCGCCCCAAGGACAACTAAGAACTTCAGCATTTAAGGTATAAGGACAATATTGAGCGGTTCCGGCATATCCTGCAAGGGGATATTGCCAGAACCGCTTTTTCTTACTAAATTTGTCCTTCGGGCAAGTCTTATACGACCAGCTCCTGCTCAATTCCCCCAGGACCGGAAGGTAGCAAGGGTAAGCGGTTGTAGCGGTGCGATATAAGTAGCTTGCCCGTTTTTTTAGAACCAACTATACTAACTATAAGATTCTTAAATCATGGAAGAAAAAGTTAAAGCACCTTTCTGGAAACCGGCCTTGATCTACGGGGCAATTATGGGTTTTGTATCCGTATTTATTTCTCTGGTTTTTTACTTCATTGGAATGGCTACTGAAAACTGGACTAACTGGGTCAATATGCTGGTCGGTCTTGTACTGCTGGTTTACCTGATGCTGCAGTACCGGAAGGAGTACCTTGGAGGCTATGCAAGTTTTGGACAAATCTTTCTGATGGTCCTTGTTTCAGCGGGTATAATTGCAGTACTTATTTCAGCGATCTATACCTACCTGCTTTTTACAGTGATTGATCCTGGCCTCATTGACCAGGTTAAAGTTATTGCAGAAGAAAGGATCATGAGCAACTCCAGGATTCCCGAGAGTATGTACGACGACCTGCTGGAAAAGATCGATAAGCGTACCACTGCTGCTTATATGGTCAAAATGTCATTGATTGGCGGGCCTATTGTAAATGCTATTATCGGACTGATCGTTGCAGCTTTTATAAAGAAAGAGAAGGATATAAGTCCGGTATAATCATCGTCTTTCCATGAATGTTTCCATCGTTGTTCCACTGTTTAATGAGGAGGAGTCACTTCCCGAATTAAGTGGCTGGATTCACAGTGTATTGTCTGAGAATAAGCTTAGTTATGAGCTTATCCTTGTAGACGACGGTAGCAAGGATGGATCATGGGAACAAATAGAAGCTCTTAAACTTACATATCCCCAGGTAAGAGGGATCAGGTTCCGGAGGAACTATGGGAAATCGGCAGCCCTCCATACCGGATTTGGTATGGCCAGTGGCGAGGTGGTCATTACCATGGATGCCGATCTGCAGGACAGTCCCGAGGAGATTCCCGAGATGCGCAGGATGATCATTGAAGAGGGTTATGATGTGGTAAGCGGGTGGAAGAAGAAGCGTTACGACCCCTTCCTGAGAAAAAAGGTTCCCACCAGGCTGTTTAACTGGGCTGCCAGGCGTGTAAGCGGAATCCGGCTTCACGATTTCAATTGCGGACTGAAGGCTTACCGGCTCAATGTGGCTAAGAGTGTAGAGGTTTATGGTGATATGCACCGCTATATTCCCGTCCTGGCAAAGGGCAGTGGATTCACACGTATAGGAGAAAAGGTGGTGCAACATCAGGAAAGAAAATACGGAGTGACCAAATTCGGAATGAACCGCTTTGTCAATGGTTTCCTGGATCTGATGACCGTTTCTTTCCTGACCCGCTTTGGGAAAAAGCCCATGCATCTTTTTGGTGCCATGGGCTCCCTTATGTTTCTGGTGGGACTGGGAATGGCTATTTACCTGGGAATTGATAAATTGATCGCACTGATCAATCATGTTCCCCAGCGCCTGATCGCAGACAGCGCCTTCTTCTATATTGGTCTGGCCAGCATGATCATGGGAACTCTCTTATTTATTGGCGGATTCCTGGGGGAACTGGTCTCCCGGAATTCTGCAGAGCGAAACAAGTACGAGGTGGAGAAGGAGATTTAGGGTGAAGATTTCTTTTATTATTCCGGTTTACAACAGGCCAGGGGAGACCCGGGAGCTGCTCCAGAGCCTATCCAGTCAGACCGAAGGTGATTTTGAAGTGATCATTGTGGAAGACGGCTCCACAGAAAGCAGCGAAGCTGTGGTGGAGAACTACAGGGAGGTGCTTGATATCAGCTATTTCTACAAGGATAATTCAGGTCCGGGGCCCAGCAGGAATTTTGGCAGTAAAAAGGCAAAGGGGGAGTATCTGATCTTCCTGGATTCCGACTGTGTTCTGCCCGGGGACTACTTCCGGATTGTGAGGGAAATGCTGGAACAAAAATATACCGATGCTTTTGGCGGACCGGACAAGGCACATACGGATTTCACAAGCTTTCAGAAGGCCATAAACTTTTCCATGACCTCCTTTTTCACCACCGGTGGAATCCGGGGCGGAAATGAAAAGATGGAGAAATTCCATCCGCGTAGCTTTAACATGGGGTTTTCAAAAGAGGTATTTGAAGTCACAGGTGGTTTCTCCAACATGCGTTTCGGGGAGGATGTGGATTTGAGTATCAGGATACTGGAGCAGGGATTCAGCACCCAGTTGATCAAAGAAGCCTTTGTGTACCATAAGCGAAGGAGCAACCTGAGACAGTTTTTCAAACAGGTCTATAATTCGGGCATTGCCAGGATCAACCTGCAACTCAGGCATCCGGGAACATTGAAGCTGGTTCATACAGCACCTGCTCTTTTTACCCTGGGTTTTATTGTCCTGCTGCTGCTCTCTGTATTTGTTTCCTGGTATTTTGTGGTGCCAATCCTTTGTCACATCCTGGTGTTGTTTCTCAGTGCAACATTTAAGAATGGCAGCCTTCGTATTGGATTGCTGGCAGTTGTTACCAGCTATACACAGCTCTTGGCTTACGGAACAGGTTTTTTGAGGGCTTTCTGGCGCAGGCTGATCCTCGGACGGGACGAGTTTTCGGCATTTAACAGGAATTTCTACAAATAGCCAGCCTCCTTCTCTATCCAATCAATGATTTCCTTACAGTGTTCGGGCGAGAACCATTGATAACGGTTTTCTTTCCTGAACCAGGTCAGCTGTTTCCTGGCAAATTTCCTGGTATTACGTTTGATCAGGTCCACACCTTCGGCTACGCTCAGCTCTCCATCCAATGCCCTGAATAGTTCCCGGTAACCAACTGTTTTCATGGCCGTATATCCCTTCAGGTGCTGAAGTCCTTTTACCTCCTCCAGAAGTCCGGCCTCCATCATGTGCTCTACACGCTGGTTGATGCGCTCATAGAGAATCTCCCTTTCCAGATCAAGTGCAATCCGGAGAATCCGGAAGGGACGGTCTTTCTTTGTGTCTGAAAGAAAGGAGGAATAGGGCATACCTGTCTGCAGGGAAATTTCCAGGGCCTTCAGAACCCGCATATGATTCTTCAGATCCACTTTGGCATAGGAGACAGGATCAAGGCTAAGCAGTTGCCGGGTAAGCGATTCGAGGCCTTCTTTTCTAAAACGATCAAGGAGTTTTGCCCTCAGATCGGGATCCACCTGTGGAAGGTCGTCGATACCCTGGCAGACCGCATCAATATAGAGTCCCGAACCACCTGCCATCAGAACCAGGTCCTGAACCTTAAAAAGCTGTTCCAGTTTTTCAAGTACCTGGTATTCATAGATGCTGGCATTATACGTCTCCCTGACCGAAATTGATTGAATAAAATGATGTTTGACCAGGGCCAGTTCTTCCTTAGAGGGTACCGCGGTACCGATGCTGCATTCGCTGTAAATTTGCCTTGAGTCGGCTGAAATAATCTCGGTGCCAAAGTGCCTGGCCAGCTCAATTCCACAGGAGGTTTTTCCAACGGCTGTGGGCCCGGCCAGCACTACCAGTGTTTTCTTCATTTTAAAAATCCTCCGGCATACCACTATCGAACATATCGGGATCCAGGTCGTCAATCCTCAGGTTATCGGGGTCCTCCAGGGGATCATATTCTTCTGGTTCCGGGTCATCATCCATCAGCAGATCCACTGTCAGCTGCGGGGGAGGATCCTCATTTCCATGAGCGATAAATGGTGTTTCACGGCGCGAGAGCTCATCAGACATTTCAATCATTTCGATAAAGAAGGCTCTTTCTGAAAAGAAATCAAAGAGGTAGAGCATCCGTTGATTAAGCTCTTTGATGTGCTCGTCCAGGGTAACCTGTTCCATGGTTAAGCTCGTTAATCCTGGCTCTTCAATCATATCGATCAGGGTAATCTCCCGCTCTTTTTCCCAATTTGCACTGGTGATAAAAAAGGAAGCAAGTTGGGTAGGATCGTAATCCAGCTCCTTCTGAATGACATTGTGAACATCCAGGAAAGTATCCGAACCACTCGCTACCAGGTCGCGGAAAAAATCCGGGTTCTCATCGCTGATTATTCTGAAGAGGAAGATCATTCTATTCAAGTTCCATTAGAAAGAGGAGTGTATCCACACCATCGGCATAGTCCCAGGGCATGGGTTCCTGAGTTGACCCCGGCGGGATGCTGGCTTTGATATCCGGGCTCAAGGAAACGATGCACTGGATCTCATCGTGATGCAGGTCCAGCTCTTGTTGTACCAGGGCAATTTCCGAATATCTTTCATAAAATACAACTCCCACCGGACTGGCGATGGAGGAATCCTCCTTTAGCAGTAAGATACCATTGTCCAGAAAGGGATCCTGGTTCATCAGGTAGATGGTCCTGTAGTAATCCACATTGTTTCCATATTTGTGATGCTGACGGAGTGACGAAAAGCGGTCCAGCACACCCAGGAGCACCTTCAGGTCATATGTTTCGGGTATATAGAGTTTTGTCACATTACGACAGCCCATACCGAAATATGTAAAAATATCCTCACCCAGCGCAGCCAGCTGCTCTTCGGTTTCATCGCCCCTTAACACAGCCACACCGTTCCTGTTCTTTCTGATGATATGAGGAATGTTACGGAAGTAGTATTCAAAGTATCGGGCACTGTTATTGCTTCCAGTGGCAATGACAGCATCAAGTCCGCTTAACTTTTCTTCCGTAAAAGCAATCCGGCTGCCCAAATCCGGATCAATGGCCGACAGAATTTCGGCGACCTTCCGGATCAGCCGTTCATCTTTTGAGGAGGGCCTGGCCAGTACCTTGTGCCCGCTTGCCAGCACAGACATCATATCGTGAAAACCCACCATTGGAATGTTCCCTGCCATAACAAGTCCCACCGTAAGTTGTGATTCAGATGGAATGGTTTTGATCGCGTAGGATTTCAACCAGTGTTGAAGCACCTCCTCTTCCAGCATGGCAGCGATACCTTTCAGGGCCTTCATAAGGAATTCTCTGGTAAACCATGGATTAAGAACAGGTTCATAATCCAGGATTTCAGAAAATTCTTTAAAGAAAAGCGAGTTTAGCTTTTCTAATTCAGGTAAAGCACCGGATTGTGAGCCGGTACCGTCTGGAAATTGCCGCAGAAATTTCCCCAGCCGTGCGAAGGCCGAAATAAATGTGGAGCTTGTATGCAAAGCTTTACTGGTTTTCCTGCTTGATCAGGTTCAATGCCGACCCGGCCCTTAACCAGAGGATCTGGTTGTCATTAAGTGTATGATTGGCCTTAAAGCTATCGGAGCTGCCATCGCTATGATGCAGCCTGATTTCAACAGCTTTCCCGGGGGCCAGATCTTTAAGCCCAATGACGTCGACCAGGTCTCCCTCCTGAACAAGGTCGTAATCGTCCTTATTCTGGAAGGTAAGGGCCAGCATTCCCTGTTTCTTCAGGTTGGTCTCATGGATTCTGGCAAAGGACTTTACCAGTACAACCCTGACACCCAGATGTCTTGGCTCCATGGCAGCGTGTTCCCTGGAGGATCCTTCTCCGTAGTTTTCATCTCCAACCACGATGGTGCCAATCCCCTGTTCTTTGTAGG
This sequence comes from uncultured Bacteroides sp., assembly GCA_964458155.1. Lineage (GTDB taxonomy): Bacteria > Bacteroidota > Bacteroidia > Bacteroidales. The sequence goes on along the minus strand of CAYWGP010000239.1, from coordinate 13,150 downwards.
CCCTTGCGGTGGCCGGAACAGGTTCATATGTGTCGGTGAGCTGGTTCAGAACCGAATTGGTCTGGTCGTTGGCCGCGTTTACCGCACCAATGAGCATATTATCAGATATATTATCAAGATGTCCCCTGAAACGCAACCAGGGTCCTGCCATGGATATATGATCTGTTGTACATTTTCCTTTAGCCTTGATCAGCAGCCTCAGACCGGTCAGATCCTCTCCATTCCAGGGTGCAAAGGGGGACAGGAGCTGCAGGCGTTTGGATTCCGCATCCACATTGATCTCCACGCTGCTGCCGTCCTCGGCCGGGGCCTGGTATCCATTATCTTCCACGGCAAAACCTTTAAGCGGGAGCTCAATCCCCCGGGGTTCATCCAGTTTTACAGCTATGCCTTTTTCATTTACCAGGGTATCGCTCAGCGGATTGAAAGTCAGTTTCCCTGCTATGGTCATGGCTGTTACAATCTCGGGTGAAGCCACAAATGAATGGGTGTTGGGATTGCCGTCATTGCGTTTGGCGAAATTCCGGTTAAAGGAGGTGATGATGGAGTTTTTCTCCTGCTTGTCCGCTCCGTGCCGGGCCCACTGGCCAATACATGGTCCACAGGCATTGGCCAGAACCACTCCGCCTATATCCTCGAAGGCCTTGATAAGTCCATCTCTTTCAATGGTATAACGTACCAGTTCTGAACCGGGTGTGATGGTGTATTCGGCTGCTGCTTTCAGGTCTTTTTCTCCTGCCTGCCTGGCCACTGAGGCAGCCCTTGTAATGTCTTCATAGGATGAGTTGGTGCAGGATCCTATCAGTCCCACCTCAAGTTTTTCCGGATAGCCGTTCTCCTTTACTGCATTTGCAAACTGGGATAGAGGCCATGCCTTATCGGGAGTGAATGGTCCGTTTATATGGGGCTCGAGAGTTGAAAGATCAATTTCAATCACCTCATCGAAATATAATTCCGGATTGGCATACACTTCCGGATCGCCAGTCAGATGCTCCGCGATCCGGTCCGCTTCAGCAGCCACATCGGCACGTCCGGTGCCGGCAAGGTAGTCTTTCATCTTCTTATCATAGCCAAAGAGGGAGGTGGTGGCGCCGATCTCTGCTCCCATATTGCATATGGTACCTTTCCCGGTGCAGGATATGGTGGAAGCACCTTCTCCAAAATATTCCACTATTTTTCCTGTACCTCCTTTTACAGTCAGGATGCCCGCTACCTTCAGGATCACATCCTTGGCCGAGGTCCATCCGCTTAATCTGCCGGTCAGTTTAACACCAACAAGTTTGGGGAACTTAAGCTCCCAGGGCATTCCGGCCATTACGTCTACCGCATCTGCACCGCCAACCCCAATGGCTATCATTCCAAGTCCGCCAGCATTCACCGTATGTGAATCTGTTCCTATCATCATTCCCCCCGGGAAAGCGTAGTTTTCCAGAACCACCTGGTGTATGATTCCAGCACCGGGCTTCCAGAAACCGATCCCGTATTTATTGGATACACTTCCAAGAAAATCATAAACTTCCTGGTTGCTTGTGAGGGCACTTTTCAGGTCTTCCGCCGCTCCCGATTTGGCCTGGATCAGATGGTCGCAGTGCACTGTGGACGGCACCGCTACCTTAGCTTTTCCTGCCTGCATAAACTGCAGCAGGGCCATCTGTGCAGTGGCGTCCTGCATGGCAACCCGGTCGGGGCTGAAATCCACATATTCGTTACCACGCTCGAAAGCTTTAGCAGGTGCATCGTGAAACAGGTGACCGTACAGAATTTTTTCTGTAAGTGTCATGGGTTTTTGAAGTATTTTCCTGGCAGCTTCAATTTTGCCGGGTAGAGCCTGGTAGGCCTTTTGAATCATTTCAAAATCGAAAGTCATAGGGGCTATTTTGATTTATTTGCAAATATATTGGAAAATGCTCTTTATGCCTGACATAATAACCCGTAGATTGTTCAGATTTTTATATTTTTATTGTGCTATCAAAAAAAGAGATCGATGAAGTGGCATATGTTTTTGGAAAATGTGAGGATTGCATTGAAATCGATCCGGACCAATTTACTGAGGACCATCCTGACCGTTATGATTATTGCCTTTGGGATTATGGCGCTGGTTGGGATTCTTACGGCTATCGATTCCATAAAGTACGCCCTTACGGAGTCGTTCAGCCTGATGGGGGCCAATACCTTTACCATCGAATCCAGATCCATGCGGGTTCAGATTGGAAACGAGTCCTACCGCAAAAAGAACCACGAGTTTATTTCCCACAAGCAGGCCCAGGAGTTTAAAGATATGTATGAGCTTCCGGCCAAGGTATCTGTATGGACCAGAGCCTCCGGAAGTGCAATCGTGAAGTACAAATCCTATAAATCCAATCCCAATACCTCTGTTCTGGGTGTGGACGAGGATTACATATTTACTGCAGGGTATGAAATTGAGAAAGGGAGGAACTTTACGGAAAGCGAAATAGGCAGTAATGCGAGCACAGTAATTATAGGAGCTGATGTTGCCCGTGAGGCTTTTGAAAAGAATCAGGATCCTTTGAACCGCTTTATTACTGTAGGTAATGGAAGGTACAGGGTAGTGGGAGTACTGAAATCCAGGGGGAACTCGGGGGGCATGGGAACCGATCGGACCTGCCTGATTCCCTATACCAATGTCAGACAATATTTTTCCCGGCCTCAAATGCGTTATTCTATCAACGTTATGCCCGCTCAGCCTCAAATGCTTGATGTGTGTGTATCGGAAGCAGAAGGAGTATTCCGTCGGGTCAGAAGACTGGAGGCCAGGGACGAAACAGATTTTAATATTACACAGAGCGATCAGCTTGCACAGATGCTTATCGAGAATATGAAAATGGTAACCATGGCTGCCACCATTATAGGTCTGATTACCCTCATGGGTGCAGTGATTGGATTGATGAATATAATGCTGGTTTCGGTTACTGAACGCACAAAGGAGATTGGAACAAGGAAAGCCCTTGGAGCTAAATCAATTATGATCAAACGTCAGTTTCTGTATGAGGCAATTGTGATAGGTCAGATGGGGGCTGTTGTTGGCATTTTGTTAGGAATTGTCATCGGAAATGCTGTATCTTTAGCCATTGACTCAAGTTTTATTATTCCATGGAAATGGATAATTACAGGAATTGGGCTCTGTTTTGGTGTGGGAGTAATTTCAGGCTATTTCCCGGCTGTTAAAGCTTCAAAACTTGATCCTATACTTGCATTACGGTACGAATAAGATAGCTAATATATGGAAGACCTTTTTCTGAAAAAGACATTCAACTCACCTGAAGTGGAGTTTATAGCCGATACCGGTGAACTTTCCATGGAGGGAAGATCGATCCCGGAAGATCCGGGTGAGTTTTTCGAGGCGTTGATTGACTGGATCAATGAATACTTCCTTTCTCCCGTCGATAATACAGTAATGAGCATCAAGCTCGAATATATCAACAGCGGTTCCTCTAAATATATGCTGGAGGTCCTGCGTATAATGAAGATCAACCACGACTCCGGGAAGGATGTTAAGATAAAGTGGTTTTTTGAAGAAGGCGATGAATCCATCGAAGAGCTGGGAATCCATTATGAACAGACCATCCAGATTCCCTTTGAACACATTGAATATTATTAGTGCCAACCCCAGAAATATCATGGTAAGAGGGTGTCTCAAAAGGGGCACCCTTTTTTAGGACTAGTCATGGCTTGAAAAGTAGGGAGCTGGCGTAAATGAAGAAACCGTCTCAAATTGACTTTTGAGACGGCCTCTTTTTGTTTTAAGGAGATAACAAGGGGCAAAAAAAGGGAGCCTGTGAAGGCTCCCCGGATAAAATAATGAAAGAAGTGATTTTTAAGCCTTATCCACCTTGTTCATGTAAATCAAAAGTTCAACAACCTTCGCAGAGTATCCCATTTCGTTGTCGTACCAGCTAACAACTTTTACAAAGTTGTCGTTCAGGCCGATTCCGGCTCCTGCATCAAAGAAAGAAGTGCAGAGCTCACCCATGAAGTCATTACTTACGACAGCCTCTTCGGTATAACCAAGAACGCCTTTCAGTTCGCCTTCACTGGCCTTTTTCATGGCAGCACAAATAGTTTCGTAGGAAGCTCCTTTGTCCAGGCGGACAGTCAGGTCAACCACAGATACGTTCGGGGTGGGAATCCTGAATGCCATCCCGGTCAGTTTACCGTTCAGTTCGGGGATCACCTTGCCAACAGCTTTTGCAGCACCGGTGGAAGAAGGAATGATATTCTGTCCAGCTCCGCGTCCACCTCTCCAGTCCTTCATGGATGGTCCGTCAACAGTCTTTTGTGTAGCAGTAGTGGCGTGAACTGTAGTCATCAGCCCTTCAGTGATTCCGAAATTGTCGTTCAGCACCTTGGCAATAGGTGCAAGGCAGTTGGTGGTGCATGAAGCGTTGGATACAAAATCCATGTCACTGCTGTATTTCTTATGGTTTACACCCATAACAAACATGGGAGTATCATCCTTGGAAGGAGCAGACATAATTACCTTTTTGGCTCCGGCATCAATGTGACCCTGGACTTTCTCCTTGGTAAGGAAAAGGCCTGTGGATTCAACTACATATTCGGCACCAACGGCGTCCCACTTCAGATCTGCAGGATTCTTTTCAGCAGTAACCCTGACAACAGAACCATTCACAACCAGGTTTCCGTCTTTTACATCAACAGTGCCGTTGAAACGTCCATGAGTAGAGTCATATTTCAGCATATATGCGATATAGTCCACATCGATCAGGTCATTGATTCCGACAACCTCAACCTCAGGCATCTCAGAAGCTACCCTGAAGACCAGTCTTCCGATCCGGCCAAATCCGTTAATACCAACTTTTATTTTTCCCATGTTTTTAATTATTAAATGATTACGATATTACTTGTTTTTGAAATAACAGGAGTGCGAATTTACGCAAATATATCAACTTGGCAAAACCTCCAGAGGGGCAAATTAAGCTCTTAATGTAGATTTAATATTGCATCTGCGATTGGGCGGATTTTGCAGCTTTCCGCTCGGCTTTTTTGTCTTTCCGGCTCTTGGAACGGGCAGCCTCACTGATATCAATAATCCGGCCAAAGCGGTAGCCAACAGTGAGGGTAAAAAAGAGAAAGCTATTATCTTCGGTGTACATAATCGGGATCTCTTTGGGGTAGACCGTAAGGGTAACTCCCGCCTCCAGGGCATGAAGGATGGCATCTTTCTGACTGTACTCAAAGCTAAAGCCAGTTTTCCCATATATGCCCGGAATAACCATTAGCTCATCGAAACCCATATGGAAGGGTCCTCGGCCGCCGATATATCCCTGGTGTATACTCGGGTTAAACTTCATGTACTCTTCGTTGATGATCTGTCCCTCGTTGTTAGTGGTGAAAACCTTATAATAGATGGGTTTGGCAAAGCCAAGAGAGAGTCCCCCCGAGTAATAAAGCCTTATGGAAATCCCGTTACGGTCGATCTTACGATAGAGCTCCTTTTGCCAGCCGGCAGTTCCCTTCAGCTCCCAGAATACGTTTTCCTTACCATATACATACCTGTAAGTGGAGTAGTTATAGGAGATGGATGTTTTGACCTCTTTTGGATGCTTGACGTATGCAAAGTCAGCATCTATGATAAACTGGTTCCGGGCGTTCCTCCAGTAACCATACCTGTAATTTGCCCCGTAACCATTGGAATTGAGAAATCCTCCAAGGGTTCTTTCATCCCTCAACATCACCCTCATCTGCTCATCAATCTCACCCTGTGCTAACAGGGAACCTGCCGAAAGCACAAAAAGAAAGATGAATATGCATACTCTTTTCATTGCTTGTTGATCCTCAAACACTATGCAAAATAACGAAATATTCAAGGTAAATGTCGGAGGGCGGGCAAAAAAAAGATCTACCTGCAGTAAATCTTAGCTTATTTGGGGCGGAATTCCTGGATCAGGCCTATCCGTTGGGCAGGGCTTGCTCAGTATCGACCTGGCTATAGGCTGGGCAGACATGCTTGTTGCATGAACTCATCAGGATACCCACTGCAAATACTACTGCTAAAATGATCACTGCTCTTTTCATGGCTAATCGGTTTTGATCCGGGATCGGTACCCCACAAATATAAAATTTATCTTAACACAAAAAAACTGCACTCTATTACCCTCTAACGTAAGCTGGAGAAAAAAGTTTTACTAAACTACCATTTTTATGGATGATTCATAAAACCCTGTTTAGTCAAAATATCAAGTAATAATTTGGAAAACAGAATGTTATCGTCTTTTTTATAGCGAACATCGGTGAAAACCTGCGCCAGAGTCTCTTTGCTATGTTCTTTGATAAACGTTTGATAAATTGGCATGAACTCCTTCTCCCTGTAATGCCGGTCAATATCGGACTCCTCGTAATTGTGGTATTTTTCCCTGTGAATGACAGCTTCGAGTGGAAGCCTGTCGGTCAACTCCGGCCATTCGTCGGGATAGCCCACTGTTACGGTGGTTACCGGGACAACCCCGGAGGGAAGATCCAGGATATCGATGATTTTCCCTGCCATATAGGTGGTTGTGCCCAGGTAACAGATTCCCAGTCCGGCATCCTCCGCTGCCACACAAACGTTCTGGGCCACCAACATGGCATCAATGGCTGCGGTAAAGAAGGAAAGAAAGTTATCGTAGCCCGGTTCTGCCCTGCGCTGTTTGCACCAGAGATTGAAACGGTTGAAATCGGCACAGAAAGTAAGCACCACCGGGGCCTCTTTGACCATGGCCTGGTTGAAGTGACAGGGAGACAGTTCCTCTTTTATTGCCTCATCGGTGGTGACCACGATGGAATAGAGTTGCATATTCCCGGTTGTGGAGGCCCGGGTTCCGGCTTCCAGGATGTAATCCATGATTGCTGTGGGGATGGGGTCGGTCTTGTATTTCCTGATGGATCTATGGTTGAGCAAAGTATCGGTCATTTCCTTGATTTTTGTGTAAAAATAATGATATTTGGGGTCTAAATTCCCATCTCTATGAAAACTATATTAAGTGCCAGGTTTCTGATGATACCTGTAATGATTGCTATGGCCGTGGTGTTCAGCCCGGTGGAACTATCAGCCCAGAAAAAGAAGGACAAGGAGGAAGAAAAGACAGAGGGGATCGATTCCGGTCTGCTTTCGGGCCTTAAATGGCGCAGCATCGGCCCGGCCCTTGCTTCGGGGCGCGTAGCCGATTTTGCAGTTAATCCGGAGAACCACAGTGAATGGTATGTGGCCATTGCCTCGGGAAATGTCTGGAAAACCGTAAATAACGGAACCACCTTCAAACCCATTTTTGAAAAATATGCGTCTTACTCAACAGGAGTGATTACCATGGATCCCGATAATCCAAATGTGCTATGGCTGGGTACCGGAGAAAATAATCACCAGCGTGCCCTTGGTTATGGCGATGGGGTCTATAAGTCGGAAGACGGTGGAGAATCCTGGGAGAATATGGGATTGAAAGAGTCACGACAAATTGGCGGCATCGTGGTGGATCCACGGAACCCGGACGTGGTTTTTGTAGCTGCTGAAGGCTCTGCATGGGGTCCGGGTGGTGATCGCGGACTCTATAAGACCACCGATGGCGGGGAGACCTGGCGAAAGGTGCTGGAGATCAGCGAAAATACCGGGGTGAATAATGTGGTCATGGACCCGGTGGTTCCCGATGTGATGTATGCTACCAGCGAGCAGCGCAGACGCCATGTACATACCAAAATAGGTGGAGGTCCCGAATCGGCCGTTTACCGCTCACTGGATGGCGGGGAGACCTGGAGCAAGTCCATGAAAGGATTACCCAAGGTACATATCGGGGGAATGGGCATTGCCGTTTCTCCTGCCGATCGCAATGTGGTCTATCTGATTATGGAGGCTGCAGAGGGTAAAGGAGGATTCTTCCGTTCGGATAACCGGGGAGCCTCCTGGAAAAAGATGAGTGACCATCATGCCAGCGGTCAGTACTACAACGAAATTTACTGCGACCCGGTGGATGTGAACAAGGTATACTCCATGGAGACCGTTTCCAGGATAACCCTTGACGGAGGAAAGACCTGGAAGAGCCTGGGCAATGATAACCGGCATGTGGATGATCATGCCATCTGGATCGATCCGGAAGATACCCGGCATTTTCTGATTGGTGGTGATGGAGGCGTGTATGAAAGTTTCGATGGAGGGAAGACCTACCAGTTCAAGTCCAACCTGCCGGTGACCCAGTTCTACAGGGTGTTTGTGGATAATGAAGAACCTTTTTACAATGTCTATGGAGGAACCCAGGACAACAATACCCTGGCCGGCCCTTCCATGAACAAGAGCTCGGCGGGAGTAAGCAACGAGGACTGGAAGGCCATTAAGGGCGGGGACGGATTCTGGTCCGCCGTGGATCCCACCGATCCCAATATTGTTTACTGCGAATCCCAGTATGGAAATGTAAACCGCTATGACAGGCTCAGTGGCGAGGGCATTGGCATTAAGCCCCGACCGCGAAAAGAAGAGGAGACCTACAAATGGAACTGGAACGCTCCACTGATTATCAGTCACCATTCGCACACCCGGATCTATATGATGGCCAACAAGGTCTTTCGCTCCAACGACCGGGGCGACTCCTGGGAGGTGATCAGTGAGGATCTGACCTCCGGGGTGGACCGCAACAGCTTTCCGGTGATGGATCAGTACTGGAGCTGGGATGCAGTGGTGAAAGATGTCTCCACCAGTCTCTGGGGAACCGGCGTAAGCCTGTCCGAATCCCGTCTGAACGAGAATCTTCTTTACGCCGGAACCGACGATGGGGTGATCTCCATTACGGAAGATGGGGGAAAGAACTGGAAGCAGGTAAAGAGCTTTCCGGGTGTTCCGGAATTCACCTATGTGAGCGATCTGATGGCCGACCGCTTTGATGCGGATGTGGTCTATGCCACCTTTGATAACCGCAAGCAGGACGACTTCAAACCCTATGTGCTGAAAAGTACAGACAAAGGTGACAGCTGGATTCCCATATCATCAAACCTGCCTGAGAATGGCACGGTTCATACCATCGAGCAGGACCCGGAAGTGCCCGGATTGCTCTTTGTGGGTACCGAATTCGGCTTCTACTTCAGCATTAACGGGGGAGAGGCCTGGACCAAACTCACTTCAGGCCTGCCTACCATAGCCGTTCGTGATATGGCCATCCAGGAGCAAAAGAATGACCTGGTACTGGCCACCTTCGGACGGGGATTCTATATCCTGGATAACTACACCCCGCTGAGGGAGCTGGCCATGCAAGAGGCTATCCTGGACAAGGGGGCCCATATCTTTCCTGTGGCCGATGCCCTGATGTATATCCGGACCGGGGGCAAGTATGGCCAGGGTTCCAGCTTCTATAAGGCCAAGAATCCGGACTTTGGAGCCACCTTCACATACTATCTGAAGGAGGTGCCCAAGACCCTGAAGGCAGAACGCAAGGAGAAGGAGAAAGAGCTCTTTAAGGAGAAACAGCCCATTCCACAACCCACCCGGGGCCAGCTGCGGCTGGAAGAGGCTGAGGAAGCACCCTACCTGGTGTTTGCCATACGGGATGCTTCGGGATCCGGGATCCGGAAACTTTACAAGAAAGCTTCCAAAGGAGTGAACCAGATCACCTGGGACCTTCGCTACTCATCGACCCGCCCGGTTTCTGCAGTTACCGGTACTAGTGAAAAAGTGGAATCCTCCTCGGGTAGTACCCTGGCCATGCCAGGCGAGTTCAGTGTGGAACTCTATATGGTATCAAAGGGGGAGGTAAGCCAGTTAGTGGATGCAATACCCTTCCGGGCAAAACTGCTGAACCAGGCCACCCTCCCAGCGAAGAATTACCAGGAGGTGGTGGACTTCCAGACCGAGGTCTCTGAGCTTTCCAGGATTATGAGTGGAACCCGACAGATGGGCAGGGAGCAGCAGGTGAAGTTAAACACCATCCGTAAGGTAATGAAGCAGACTCCCGGAACAGGATCATCCATGCTTACTGATGTGCTGGCCCTGCAGGACGAACTGGACCAGATCCTCTACAAGCTGGAAGGTCCCTCGGCTACAGCCAGCAGTGAAGAACTTCCCCCCATGGAGATGCCGCTGAACCGCAGAATGAATATCATGGTCCGCACCCACTGGTCCTCCACATCCGGCCTTACCAAGACCGAGACCGACCAGCTGGAGATCCTGCGGGAAGAGTTCCCTCCGGTGCTGGAGCAGTTGAAAGATGTTGTAGAAGGAATCGAAAGGGTAGAAGCCAGGCTTGAAGAGCTGAAGGCCCCCTGGAGCCCGGGGAGGGTTCCGGAGCTGGATTAAGAGTTCTATTGATCAACCAATGTTGAGAATGAGAGGGTGTCCGGAGGGCACCCTCTTTTGATTGGGACTGAAATGCCACATATCAGTCAGTGAAATCATATTCTATGTTAGTTTTTTGATTTGGCAACTTTTAATTTGCCTTGAGAAACAAACGTTTACACAGTCTAAACCAACACAGTAGCTTTATGAAAAAAATCTATTTATTGTTAGTATTTTTTGGCGCACTATTATTCTGCGCCTGCGAAAAAGAAAACGCCGATTTCTTGCTGGAAGATCAGGTTCAGACCCAAATGGAAGATGGTGCTCTTAAAGGAACCCGGGCCCATGGGAAAAACCACTATGTTCCTTTTAATGCAACATTTACCCAGGAACAAACGGACCTGACAGGAACGTTTCCTGTCATATATGTAGTACTGGAAGGAGAGGGCATAGCAACCCATCTTGGAAAAACCAGTCTTTGGGTAGGTCAGCATTGGGATTTTAGCGATCCCACCGAACCCGGAGAAGGTGCTGCGAAAGTAATATTTACTGCAGCCAATGGAGATAAATTGTATGCTCATTTAGATGCATTTAATGCTGTAGAACTTGACGATTACGGGAATCCTGTATTCGCGATTGTCTGGGGTTCCGGGAAATTTAAAGGAGGTACCGGCCGATTCGTGGATGCAAAAGGCTCGTATGATCTTGAAGCTTATTATGATTTTGCAACCGGTGAGAGTGGAGCACACTACTTTGGAGAAATATTGTACTAATCACTGTATGTATAATTAGTAGTTTGAGGGAGGATCCTGGGATGATGAAATGCATGCCGGGATCCTTTCATTAAGGCTCCTCTGAATTTACTGCTCAAATGTCTTCTGGTATGTTTTAGGAGTTTGCCCAAAATATGCCTTGAAACACCGGGCAAAGTAGGAGGGATTGGAGAAGCCCACGCTCATCAGTATTTCTGTAATACTCTGCTCTTTTTTTTCAATGAGTGAAGCGGCCAATTTCAAGCGCATGATGCGGATCAGTCTGGAAGGGCTTTCTCCTGTGAGAGCCTTTAGTTTTCTGTACAGCGTGCTATCACTCATGGCCATCTGATCTTGCAAAGCTTTCACGTCAAATTTGAAATCGTGCAGATGATCTGCCACGATGTCTGTTACTTTCTTCAGAAAATGCTCATCTGGGGTGCTCACTGTAATTTCATTCCAGTCCAGTCCTATATATTTTGAGTACTTCTTGCGGAGTCGTTCACGTTGTTCCAGTAAATTGCTTATCCTGATCTTAATTTCTTCCATGCTAAATGGCTTGAAGATATAATCATCAGCCCCACTCTCCAGGCCCTCTATTTTGTCGTGGCTTGTTGCCCTGGCGGTCAGCATGATCAGTGGAATGTGAGAGGTGCGTTCATCATTTTTCAGTTTTGCACAAAGCTTTCTTCCATCCATCCCGGGCATCATAATATCCGATATAATCAAATCGGGAAGGGCTGAGGTGGCAGCGTTCCATCCTTTCAATCCATCTTCAGCTTCCAGAGTTCTGTATGAAGTCTCGAGGTTCTCTCTGATATATGTACGTAATTCAAGGTTGTCTTCAACGATCAGGATTAGGTTTCTCTCGTTGGTATTATCCTGAAAAGCAGGTATTTTATTCTCCATTAGTTCGCTCAATTTTTCCTGAGGAATAGCTTTCCCAGGATCCCTAATGATATATTCTGTCTCTTCCAAGTGCTCCTTTCCCAGTGGAAGGGTCACCATAAAGATCGTTCCGGTCCCCAGGATGCTTTTCACTCTGATGTCTCCATGCAACAGTTCAACCATTTCACGGGTCAGGGAAAGTCCGATGCCAGTTCCTCCAGCGTTATCGATTTGTTCCCCCCTTACCCTGTAAAACCGGTCGAAAATCTTGTTGTGCTCATTTGGGTGAATTCCCGGACCGGTATCGGCCACAATGATTCTTAGTTGTTCCACTCCTGAGGTATGTGATTGCGGCAGGACCTTAACGCGACAAGTTACTGTCCCGAATTCCGGAGTGAATTTGAAAGCATTGGATAGCAGATTGCTTACAATCTTATTGACTTTATCCCGATCGTTCCATGTATTTTGTCCGCCCGATGGGATATCAAGAATGTAGCAGATGTGGTTTTTTTCAGCCAGTGAGTGATACTCATTGGCAAGTACCCGGATGTGCCTGATTGCATCTGAATTTTCAAGCACCAGCATCATATGGCCCGAATCGAGCCGGGAGATATCAAGTAGCTGGTTAACCAGTTGGAGCAGTCGCTGGCTGTTTCGTTTGATCATGTCCAGCCATTCACTTCCTTTCTCGCTCTGCGGTGGTTCGTTAATTAAATTCTCCAGGGGCCCTGAGATCAATGAGAGAGGAGTGCGGATCTCATGAGAAATATCCGTGAAGAACCTGGTCTTCAAGCTCTCCATTTCGACAATTTTTTCGTTCTTCTGATTGATTTCTGCAGTGCGTTCTTTTACCTGTGATTCGAGAATGTTTTTTTCTCTTCTAAGCTTCTCAGTCCGCATTCGAACATACCCGAACACTAGCAAGAGCATAGCTATGAAATATCCTGACATAGCTGCTTTTGACCTGTACCAGGGAGGATGGACAATGATTTCGATGGATCTTCCCTCAAGGTTCCAGGTTCCCCTGTGTATGGCACCAGTAACCCAGAAAGTGTACTTGCCCGGATCCAGGTCAGTGTATTCGGCATAACTCTGGTTTCCTGAATAGACGGTGTCCGGATCGATCCCTTTGAGAATGTAACGGTAGCGGTTACGTTCCGGGTGACTGAAATAAGGGGTTGTGAAATCAACGCGGATGGAGTTCTGGTCGTAACGAAGCTCGATTCGATCTGTTGTCAGTATGGAG
>CAYWGP010000238.1:0-22645 GCA_964458155.1 uncultured Bacteroides sp. | reverse complement strand
CTGCTATCTATGGTTGGATTATATCCTCTTTCTTTATTCTGATAACGGCCATCTATTTTAAGTACAGACCTTTCAAGGGTGCAGCTTCCACACAAGAAGGGACTGTCAGTTATCGCAGCATTCTAAAATACGCAATACCATTGATGTTGGCTACCCTTGCTGGAGTTGCTATGAGGTTTGCGGATCAGTTCTTTATCAGTAGATATTATGGAACAGAAGCATTTGCTGATTATTCCAACGGATTCATACCCCTTCCCTTTGTCCCTATGATTACAGGTGCCATCCATGCTGTTTTCGTTCCATTGTTCTCAAAGTATTATGATGGGCCAAACGGAGTGCAAATGATCTCAAACTCCTGGAGGTCTGGAGTCACGAAGGCTGTAATTCTGATTTACCCTATTCTGATATTTTTTATATTCTTTGCCAAAGAGGTAATATTTATAGTATTTGGACCGAACTATGCAGAATCAACTATTTACTTTATAATAGCCATGATTCGTGACCTATCAAGTCCCTTCTTATTCTATTCCATATTGCTGGCAACCGGAAGAACAGACATTTATGCTAAAATACATATTGTATTTGCAGTTTTAATATGGGGTCTGGGCTTTTTAATTTGCAGAGTTGCCGATATTGCAGTGTATTATGTGGTCATGTCGGTTTCAATAGCCTTATTGATCAGGGTAGTTGGTCTGGTAGCATCTTCGAGGAGTATTAAAGTTCCACTCATTAAGATGATTAACATATCAGAAATTTTAAAAATATTTGTTTTTGCGATATGTTGTGGTATTCTCACGAAACTGGCAGTTAATAAAATATTTGATAATCAAGTATCTGTGTTTATTGTAGGAGGTAGTATTTATGCAGGTCTGATGATTCTAGTAGATAGACTATTTCATTTGAAAATCCTTGAAACAGCTATATCTGTGATAAAAAAGGAGGATTTAAACGAAGAAATCAATACAAATAAAGAAACCGAACCAGAACCTTTAAGCTAATGAAGCAAGTCATTAACAAAGTCAGAAGTATTTACGCTCCCATATCCAGGTATATTCATGAAAGATGGGCAGTACTTTTTCCGGAATGGTATGCGAAGTATTTATATAAGAAAACTGTAAACAGGAAACTGGACCTGGAGAATCCGAAAGACTTCAATGAAAAAACTCAATGGCTGAAGCTCTATTCTGACACAGCTCAATGGACCGATCTGGCCGACAAATATAAAGTGCGCGAATATATAAAGCAATGTGGCTTTGAAGATAAGCTGGTAAAGATATATGGGGTTTGGGAGAGGGCTGAAGACATCGATTTCAGCAAATTACCTGATAAGTTTGTTCTCAAGACTAATCATGGCTTTAAAAAAGTCATCGTAGTGGAAGAAAAGAGCAAGCTGGATATCAACCTTACCATAAGGCAATTAAATAAATGGGTACAGGAGAGGTATGGTTTGGTATCTTTTGAACCTCATTACTGGAATATTGAAAGAAAGATAATTGCGGAAGAGTATTTAGAGGATGATTTCAATAAAAAATATTCAGCGTCCCTGATAGATTATAAAATCTGGTGTATACATGGGGAGCCGCAAGTAGTTTCATGTCTGTATGACAGGAGCGTTATGAGCGTTGGATCAAGTGATGAGAAAGATAGTTCAGGTCTGAAATCTCTGCATTTGGATTTGGATTGGAATCCTCTCCCTGAAATAACAATTCCAACCGGTTCTGGGTCTCTTAGTGATTTTGACATACCAAAGCCTGCTCGACTGGATGAAATGATTAGAATAGCCAGGACATTATCTTCACCATTTGCATCAGTCAGAGTTGATTTGTATGATGTTCATGATCAGGTGTATTTTGGAGAAATGACCTTTACACCAGGAGGTAATTATCAAATATTTACAAGAGAGTATGACTTGGAACTGGGACAAAAAATAGATTTATCCAAGGTTAAGCGAAGAACAAAAAAATCAATTATATAGTTTAAAATTAGGAATATCATGAGCAAGGCAAAGGACGCCATAAAGATACTGTTTGGATCTGTTTATTGTTTTCTGCATCTTCTGATTCTTTTAGTGCATAAGAATAAGTCTCTTATTATAAAAGATGTGGCGTACTGGCAGGAGATCAGGAACTACAATATGAAGCCCATATTCGGTTTCATTAATCTGTTGATGACATACAAAGAGTTCAGAAACGTATTCTATTTCAGAATTGGAAGTTTAAAATATTTACTCAGGTGGTATTGTCCTCAAAGACAAAATCTAACTGTGGCTGCCGGTACCATTGGAGAGAAGTTTTATGTTCATCTGGGCTATGGGACCGTTATTGGTGCAAAATCAATCGGTAAGAATTGCATGGTATATCAGGGAGTAACTGTCGGTTCACTTCATGGCTCGCCTACAATTCTGGATAATGTTACCCTTTTCTCAGGTGCCATTATCATCGGCAATATTACCATAGGTAACAATGTGAAGATCGGAGCCAATGCCACGGTGTATAAGGATGTGCCGGATAATACCACTGTATTTCCTCCCGAATCCAAATCAGTAAAATTGCCAACCTCCAGGGTTTCTCATACATGATGGAAAAGCTTTCAGAATCCAGAATCAATTATCTTCTGGAGCATCTAGAACATCATGCCCGCATCCCGGAGGACCTGTCTTCCCGTTTTCGCTTCGGAACCTTAGCAAAAGAAGGAGAAGCTTCCATATACTTCCCCCTCTCAGATGCGGAATTAGATCTCTCCAGTATTATCTATATCAATGATATACCGGTTCTTTACCCGGTGGAAAGAGGGCAGGAGGCTTTCTACACCATGCATGGGAATAAGCTGGTATTTCATCATGATCTTCTGAAATCGGCCTTCCATCTTTTATCCGGATTTGAAGAGTACATCTCGGAGGATGCGGACTCCATTGGGCGTTTTCCCTACAAGGGCTCTATCCAGCACGCTCTGGGGATGGTAAGAAGACCTCTTGTAAATTACTATTTTGATGTGATTCTTCAGGGACTGGAAGAGTTCTGCAATATCAACAAGATTTCATTCCAGCGGAAAGCGGTATTCGATCAGCCTGTTTTAATGCTGAGTCATGATATAGATTCCATAAATGCCTATCATTTTTTTGCAACCGGTTTCAAATTTAAAGTACTCTTAGGTCTCGCACCCTCCCATTACGATCTAAAATATAAGCTAAAGTCTGCTTTTACTTCCCTGTTTCACTTGCTAAATCCATTTTCCGGAAATAATCCTTTCTGGAACTTCGAATTCCTTCAAAGCACAGCAACAGACAGAGATTTCCGAAGTACATTCTACTTTTTGGAGAAAGATGGAAAGTATTCCAGGTATCCGAATTCCAGGTATCATTTCCATCAGAAAAAAATACGCAAGATAATTTCTGAATTAAATGCGAACGAATTTGAAGTTGGACTGCACGGGACAATTCAATCTTCCTTCGATCAGCATGCTATGAACAGGACCCTGTCACATCTCCAGGATGTTTCAGCGGAGCCAGTTGTTGGGATTCGGCAACACTACCTGAAATACAGGGTCCCGGACACCACAATAATTCAGGAACAAGCTGGGCTGAAATATAATGCTACCCTGGGTTTTGCCGAACACGAGGGTTTCCGGAACTCCTATTGCTGGCCATTCAAATTGTATGATTTCGAAAATGAAAAGGCAGCCGGGATCTGGGAAATTCCCATGTCCGCCATGGATACCACATTGTTTGGTTACCGGAAATTAAGCTATGATCAGTGCATTGAATCCATTGAAAACATGGTGCATGAAGTCCGGAAGTTCAATGGGATCTTCTCTTTGCTGTGGCACAATTCCTTTTTCGATGAACATGATTATCCTGGCATTACGAGATTTTATCACCAGGTGCTGGATTTTCTTAGAAATGAGGGGTTTGAAGGAATTACCGGCAGGGGAATAATGGATAGGATCAGCAAGACTTGAACAATGAAGCAAATTGAATGTAATACCTATGATGATTCAATCATAATTAATCGTATGAGAACCTTATTATTTGTTGCATTAATAACAATCCTTAGCGGTTGTGCTAAAAACGAAGAAGAGATGAACAAGATTATCTTCCTGCATCACAGTACCGGGAAAGTCGTTTGGCGAGGAAATACAAATAGATACATTGGGAAGCTTTTTAAGCAGGGAGATGTCAAATCCTATATTAAGCAGTATAATAAATCTGCTGATGGGAATTATCGCATTGAAGAACGGTATTATCCGGCACCTCCCTATGGATGGAGAAATGATCCCTATGACTATTATAATATCTGGGTGAAGAACGCCGGAGAGAATCCCTATATGGATCAGGAAACCCTGGAGATATTGACTAAAGATTTTGATATCATCATATTCAAACACTGTTATCCAACCAGTGAAATTCTTGAAGATACCGGAAACCCGGATGTGGAATCAAAAGAGAAAAGACTGGAAAATTACAAACTTCAGTACGAGGCCCTGAAGCAAAAAATGCATGAGTTTCCCAATAATAAGTTCATTCTCTGGACAACAGCAGTTCATATAGAAAAAAGACTACAGGAAGATCAAGCCAGAAGGACCGTGGAATTTCATGACTGGGTTCTGAATGAATGGGATGAGAAGGGTGATAATATCTATATCTGGGATTTTTATAAATATGAAACAGAGGGTGGCCTTTATTTATTGGATAAATACTCAGATGGGAGTTCTCACCCGAATCAGGATTTTGGTGCTCGATTGGCTCCCTTGTTTGCACAATTCATATTGAATGTTGCAGAAGGAAAAGCTGATAATTGATTTGCTATGATTTTTGTTGGTGACATTGCGTCTCCCACCACCCATACAACGAAAGAACTGGTTCAATTTCTTGAGGAACAAGAGGCGATTTTTGGGAATAAATTAATGGTAAGCAATCTGGAAGGCTTATTATCAGAAAGAAATCCCGGGAAAGATATTGAACCGATTCTTTCAAATGATCCAGCCCTTCCGGCCGCATTGAAACAAGTTACAAAGCCCGTTTTTTGCCTGGCCAATAACCATGTTCTGGATCTACCGGAGGCTTTCACCTTCACTGAGGATATGCTGAGAAGGGAAGGCATTGCTTTTGGGGGGGGCGGGACATCTCCAGGGGCTGCAGAAGAAAGCATCTCCTTTGAGGAGAATGGAAATAAAATCGTCCTGTTCAATGCCTGCTGGGATTTTCTTTTATATAACCATCGAAATCCCTCTCGGGGGGTGTATGTGGAAAAGATTGATGAAGAGAAACTGATCCGGGAAGTGTCGGGATATAAGAAAAGCAGTCCGGATACCAGGCTGGTCGTATATCTTCATTGGAGCCTGGACCTGGAGAGTCTTCCCTTCCCCATGTACCGGCAGTTCTCCAGAGCATTGATTGATGCCGGAGCCAGTCTCGTTGTCGGAACGCATGCGCATTGTGTCCAGGGCGGGGAAAAATACAAGGATGGGTACATCCTCTATGGACTGGGAAACTTTTTCCTCCCGGACAATGTGTATGTGGGTGGCAGACTGAAATTTCCTGCATTTGCCAAACTGGAACTTGCCCTGGAATGGAATATGGAGAAGAATAGCCTTATCTGCCACTGGTTTGAATACAATGATGCAGAGAAGCAGCCTCCTTTGACCTATCTTGGATCGGATGACTTTGAGGCATCTGAGCGGCTCAAAAAGCTTTCACCCTACAGCGAGATGAGCGATAAGGAGTATGTGGGGTATTTTAAAAGAAACAGGCGTAAAAAGCTACTTATACCCGTCTACCGGGATTATAAGAGAAAGTTCCAGAATAAATGTTACACAGGATTCCTGAAGATTCGTGCCCATACTGCACGTTTTATGGCGAAAATGAAATTCATTAGATGGCAAAATTAGCTGAGCTGTTTAGACGACTGGCCTTTTGGATTCTGGATCAAGTGAGAGGAGGCCAGATCAGAAGGCATTTAAAGGAAGTAAGATCTTGTTTTGGTGATCCTGACAGTTCTGAAATTGCGAAGAGGCAGGAGAGACAATTAAGGGAACTGTTAATGCATGCAGCTAATCGTTGCGAGTATTATTCGGCTATCTCCAGCCCTTCTGAGCTGAGTGCATTTCCTGTGGTCAATAAAAGCCTTATAAAATCCAATCGGGATAAATTTATGGCAGAAGGGTTCGATCCCGGGAAAATGCATCTTGTAACAACCAGCGGATCAACTGGTACACCATTTCAGGTATATCAGGACAAAGGCAAGATTAACCGGAATTATGCAGACACCCTTTTCTATGGCGGACTGGCTGGATTTATTGTGGGCTATCGCCTGTTCTACCTGAAAATCTGGGTAGAAAAGAAGATGCTGAGTAAATTGGCATTCTGGCTTCGGAATATCGTTCCAGTGGATGTTATTCATCTGAATGACTCAGAGATCGAATCACTTTTAAAGAAGATGGAAAGATATCGTTCAGGTTTTAGTATTCTGGCTTACGCTTCCGCCCTTGAACGGATCTGCCAGTATCTTGACCGAAAGAATTCCCCACCCCTCAAAACCCGGGTAAGATGTATTATTGCCATGTCAGAAGCCCTGAATGAATATACCAGAACAAGCATGGAGAAATATTTTGGGATGCCTGTAGTTTCCAGGTATTCTAACCTTGAAAACGGCATCATCGCACAACAGTTACGAGGTGGCGATAGCAGCTTTCTGATAAATTCGGCCAGTTATCATGTGGAGATATTGAAGATGGATTCTGACGATCCAGTGAATGATAGTGAGCTGGGCCGCATCGTTCTTACTGATTTATTCAATTATGCGATGCCTTTGATCAGGTATGATACGGGGGATATTGGTGCCATGGAGATACGATCCGGGCAATGTATCAGGAAGCATCTCACCACAGTGGAAGGAAGGAAGCTGGATCTCCTGTATGATACAAAGGGTCACTTAATTTCGTCATTTCTGGTCTACAAGAACATGTGGCAGTACCCCGAAATAAACCAGTACCAGCTTGTTCAGGAAAGTGCGACACTGTATATTTTCAGGATTAATGCTGAAGGGACCTTTAATAAGGAGGAGCAATTAGTGAACGAATTTAAAAGCTTTCTTGGACAGGATGCGGACTTCAGAATAGACTATGTATCGGAAATTCCCTTGCTCGCCTCAGGAAAAAGGAGGAAGATCGTAAATAATTATATCAGGTAGCCGGGTTTCATGGAGCGGATTCTCTTATTTATTAAACATCATCTGGGGGCTCTCTGGAAAGTTATTGATTGGGGAAACGGGATGCTTTTTCGCTTCTTTTATGGATCGAAGATGCGGAGTGTAGCCAGCGCAGTGATGGATGGAGCAGAAGCAGGTTCACTGACTTGCAGGGAGCTGCAAAATTCAGATATTCAATCTCTTAAGGAATTGATTGACTCCCAGCCGGCAGACGATCTGACCTACTTCAGTCCCCATGCCTTTGATTTGGAATCGCTTAAGGCACAGCTAAGGAATCCTGCTTTCCTTATGATGGGTATCTTCGGTGATCAGGGTTTGATCGGTTATTTCTTTCTTCGCTTTTTTGCCAACAAAAAGTGTTTTGTAGGCCGCCTGATTGACAAAGATCACAGAGGAAAGGGAATAGGTTCAATTATGAATACAGTCATGTATGAAACAGCCTGGGGGATTGGATTCAGGTGCTTGTCAACAATTTCCCGGAATAATGCGGCTGTCATGCGGGCACATGAGAAAAATCCAACCATGCTTATATTGAAGAACCTGCCCAATGATTATCTGCTTGTTGAGTTTATCAGGAGATCTTAAATCATCCTCTGGTTCAGACAGTTTACCTGTATCGGGACATGGTTTTGACAAACGTATGGCATGTCTTGATGAAACTGTCTTTTTATATGAGGAAATATTCTGTCTTTCCTTCCCTGTCTAATCCATATTTTTGCCCTGCAAGTCATTGACATTCATAAATTGGTCAAATTGGACCGCCAGGATGACAATTCCCCATAGGTTTTCATAACTTCGACTATCGATATACTTAAGGAGTTATTGTCATTCGGCCGCATATTAACTGGTTGGATAGTAAATTGTCGGCCAAATTGCTGGATTATATTGTAAAAAGTTCGGATAACGTGTTCTCTTGAGATAAATGCATTGTATTAATCTAATAATATAAAAATATGAAAAAAGCTCTACGCTACTTATTTGCGCTTAGTTATCTGGTTTTCATAACCCAGGTGACTATAGCACAGCCGGTGATTAGTGGTTTATCACTGGATGCTTCAACTTCTGGTAATTCTACCAATGATGATCTCGAAGCTAGTTTTACCGAAGGTCCGACTGTTGTCGAATCAGCTGTTTCGTGGTTTAGAAATGGATCGGCTGATGCCCTGTTGTATTTGCCATTTGAAGCCAGCGCTGCTCAAGCTTTGTTCGATTATTCGGGCAGTGGCAATGATGCCTATATTGATCCCAATCCTGCCGCGGTACCCACATGGGTGTCAGCCAGCGGTTACAATGGCAGTGGGGCATTTTATTTTGGTGGAGGTGATTTTCTGCATGGGGGAGACATTTTTCCTCTGAATTCCTCCTATACAAT
This sequence comes from uncultured Bacteroides sp., assembly GCA_964458155.1. Classification (GTDB taxonomy): domain Bacteria; phylum Bacteroidota; class Bacteroidia; order Bacteroidales. The sequence continues at coordinate 14,068 of CAYWGP010000238.1, read as the reverse complement.
AACAGCTTGGATAAATCTGGATGTTGCTGGAGTTAGCAATAGACATATCCTGAGCTCACAACTTAATAATGTGAATAATCATACCTTCAAAGTAGGTGATGATGGATCACTGGCTGCAGGACATAGTTTTGGTATCGCAACCGTTCATGATCCGACACCCTTGAACACCGCCCAATGGTATTTCGTTGCTGTAACATTTGAATATGCAACCGGTGAAATGGTCTTGTGGAAAGACGGAAATGACGTTGACAGAGCTTATGTGGCGCCTGAATACAGATCTGTCGTTGATGCAGCGGTCCTGGTAGGCGCCTTATCGGGAGGTTATAGTTTTGTGGGAACTATTGATGATCCCAGATTATATGACCGTGTATTAAGTGAAGATCAGCTAAATATCATATATAATGAAATTGATGAAGTTACTGATCTTGAAACACATGCTGATGAGCAATGGTTCGTGGAGGTTACTCCGTTTTCTGCCGGTGCAGTGGGTGCTACCTATACATCAAATACCCTTACCCTGGAAGGACCGGTTGTAAGTAATCTTTCTTTGACAACCCCTTCACCTCAGGACCTGACAATAGATGATATCACTGCTTCTTATACAAGTAATGGATCTGTAATCAAAACAGCTTCGGCCTGGTCAAGGAATGGTGCGCCCTGGAGTTTACTTTATTTGCCTTCTGAAGCCGGAACTTTTAATGCTATGTTGGATTTCTCAGGGAGTAATAATCATACAGTCTTTTCTGATGAGATTGATCATAAACCAAGCTGGAAAGAGAATTGGGGACATAATGCAACTGGTGCATTTATTTATGATGGGACCGATTATCTGCTCGCAGGTGACATACTCCCTTTAAATTCCGATTATACAAAAACAGCATGGATATATTCCAGAGGAGGTGGATTTAACAGACATATCATGAGTTCTGTATTGAACGATGAAAACAATCATTTCTTTAAGGTGGATCCGGATGGTCATCTGGCAGCCGGCCAGAGATGGGGTATTCACGATGTAATAGATCCAGCTCCCATGGCCACAGAGCAGTGGTACTTTGTGGCTGTTACCTTCGAATATGCTACGGGAGAAATGGTTTTATACAAGAATGGAAGTGTGGTGTCAACCGGAACTGTACCAGAGCAATGGAGAGCGGTAGTAGATCCATCAGTACTTGTGGGTTCAATGGCGCATGTATATGGATTTTTTGGAACTATTGATGATGCAGCCTTATTCGGGCATGCATTGTCGCCAGAGCAGATCAGCTCATTGTACACCAATGGATATGATAATATTGTGTCAGAGGAGACACTGGGAGGAGATTTATGGCAAGTGGATGTGACTCCATTTTCAGTCAGTGATGTTGGAACCACGCTAACTTCCAATGCTGTAAACATTCACTCTGTATTTGTTTCGGATATACTGGATCAGACGATTACAGAGGGTACCGCATTCACCAGCTTTAATCTAGACGATCATGTGACTACCTACGATTTTATAGAAGACAGCCTGGTTTGGACCACTACCGGTAACGCAGATCTGGTGGTTTCCATTGATGACGTTACACACATGGCCACTGTTTCAGTACCTCACCTTGACTGGTATGGCTCTGAAGATATCACATTCATTGCTACAAATCCAAACGGAGACAGCGATGAAACAGAGGTAAGTTTTACTGTTCAGAATGTGAACGATGCCCCGGTAATAACAGCAAAGGTTGATCAGACCACTCCAGAGGACACGGACCTTACCGGAGTTGATGTGGTATTTACGGATGTGGACCCCACCGATTCTCATACAATTAATATAGTTTCAAGCGACGCAAACGTTGTGGTTGATAACCTCAGTGGCAATACCAGTGGAAGCACCTATGATCTGGTACCTGCTGAGAACTGGTACGGCAGTACCCAGATAACTGTAACAGTTACAGACAACGGTACAGGGAACCTGGCCGATCAGGACATATTTACCCTGGAAGTTACTCCTGTAAATGATCCACCCGTACTTACGGCGATTGGTGCTCAGGAAGTTGACGAGGATAATACCCTTACAGGTCTGTCAGTTGTATTTACGGATATTGATGTTGATGATTTGCATACCATTACGGTGGTATCAGATGATGCAAACGTAAGTGTGGTAAATCTCAGTGGCGACATCAGCGGCAGTACCTATGACCTGGTGCCCGCCGCCGACTGGAGCGGAAGCGCTGAGATTACCGTAACGGTTACGGATGATGGTATCGGAGCACTTACCGGTTCGGAGACCTATACCCTTACGGTGGATCCGGTGAATGATGCTCCTGTGCTGACCGAGATCGGAGACCAGTCCACAGATGAGGATGTTGCCCTGCAGCTGGCAGTGACCTTTAGCGATGTGGACGCAGGTGATTCGCATACCATCACGGTGGTATCAGATGATGCAAACGTAAGTGTGGTAAATCTCAGTGGCGACGTCAGTGGCAGTACCTATGACCTGGTGCCCGCCGCCGACTGGAACGGAAGCGCTGAGATTACCGTAACGGTTACGGATGATGGTGCCGGAGCACTTTCCGACTCGGAGACCTATACCTTTACCGTGGAACCGGTGAATGATGCACCAACAGATATCACCTTGTCTAACCTGTCTGTTGATGAGAATAGTGCGATTGGTTCCGTTGTGGGTATGTTTAGTTCCTCAGACCCGGATGATGGCGATATGCATAGCTATTCATTCGTTGCGGGAGAGAACGATGATGATAATGCTTCTTTCAGCATTGACGTAGATGAACTTAAGACCGCTACAGAGGTTGATTATGAAACAAAGGATGTCTACCGGATCCGTGTTCAGTCAACGGATGGATCTGGAGAAACTACAGTCCAATCCTTTGAAATTACAGTCAACAACATGCAGGAGACTGATATACCGGATGTAAGTGAAGACCCGGAGTTCAAAGTATATCCTGTCCCGGCCATTGATCATATTAATGTTGAAATAGATAATCCGGAAAACAGGGAACTGCTTCTTACGATCTATTCCAACTCGGGTCGACTGATTCACGAAGAAAGGATATTCGGCGAGAACAGCAGAATCAACCTGGATGGATTTTCCGATGGTGTTTATATCCTGCGGGTTAATGGTGAGAATGTTTACGGAACCAGAAAGATCATTGTGAAAGACAGGTAGAGATATGGATTAGATTCCTTTCTGACGACTATCGTTCATTTTTTGATCCGGCAGGGAAGTTCAATTCTCTGCCGGATCTTTGTTAATAAGTTCTTTATAACACTATTCAATTTTGATAAACCTCTTGCTTTGTTATGTCAATGTTTCGCTGACTAATGTAAATGCATTTTATTAGCATATTGTGTTACTTGTAATGGCAGTACCGTTTAATCCCCGCATAGTTACACAAATCATAGACAATGACATGTTAGTCAAATTGGGCATTTCGTTGTGCGCTTTAGTTCCCAGATTTCATAACTTCGATGAAGGGTTCTCATTTGAGAAGTGAGAAGGATAAGAATGCTTACTTGATGAAAACTGTATACTCAAATATTTTAAGCATTGTAACCCAAAGGGCAAGGGACTTTTTCAGGAAGCACTCCCTTCCTCGCTGGATGGTCTTTGCATTTGATACAGGAGCAGTTTTTTTTACTTTCATCCTGTCTTATCTGTTGAGGTATAATTTTGATATCGATGAAATTACCTTTCTTTTCGCACTCAGACAGTCAGTAATTATCGTTGGAGTTTATTGCGGGTTTGAACTAATATTCAGATCTTTTGCTGGTCTGATACGACATACTACCATCAGAGATATCTTCAATGTCCTTATGACCACCACTACGGCTCTGGCAGTATTAATGGTCATCGCATTTATTGGAAGTTCCGCTGAGTGGAATGATCTGTATACTCTACCTAAATCGATTCTGGTCATTCATTATGTAACCATCAATGCGTTTTTGTTTATCTCCAGGATATCTGTTAAGATGTTTTATGAGATGGTCTCAGTCAGACCCGCAAACAAGAAGAATATTGTGATTTACGGGGCAGGGGCCATGGGTGTAATTGTCAGGCGGGTAATCAGCAGTGATACTGAGAACGATTATAATATCGTAGCTTTTTTTGATGCCAATAAGAAATTGCAACATAAAAATCTTTATGGTATTCCCGTATACAGCCCGGAAAAGCTCACCGGAAGTTTCCTTGAGAAGTACAAGGTGAAGACCATGATCTTTGCCATTAATGATGTTGCGCCATCTAAGAAGAGCGATATCTATCGTTCTGCGGTAGACCTGGGGCTTGAAGTGCTCCAGATCCCGGTGGTCTCTGACTGGCTCAATGGCACCTTCGAAATAAGGCAACTTAAGAAGATCCGGGTTCAGGACTTGCTGAGCAGGGATCCTATCCAGCTGAACATGAAGCGGATTGCAGACGGGCTGCGCGACAGGACCATCCTGGTTACAGGGGCAGCCGGTTCCATTGGCTCGGAATTAGTCAGGCAGTTAACCAGGTTTAATGTTGCGAAACTGGTCCTGGTTGACAATGCGGAAACTCCCATGTTTAATTTGGAGAATGAGCTTAACGAGCATTTTGCTCATGCCCCGGTCAGGACCATCCTGGCCGATGTGACCGATCAGACCAGAATAGAAAGGATATTCAGAGAATACCGTCCCGATTTTGTATTCCATGCTGCCGCGTACAAGCATGTTCCCCTGATGGAACAAAACCCTTACGAAGCGGTCAGAGTGAATGTGGGAGGCACAACCATCCTGACCAACCTGTCTGTAAAATACGGGGTAGAGAAATTTGTGATGGTCTCCACCGATAAGGCAGTGAATCCGACCAATGTCATGGGTGCTTCCAAACGTACATGTGAACAGATACTTCGTTCCAGGTCAAGTCTGGATGGGAACAAGACCCAGTTTGTGATCACAAGGTTTGGAAATGTGCTGGGTTCAAACGGATCGGTGATCCCGATCTTCAGGAGGCAAATTGAAGAAGGCGGACCGGTCACAGTGACTCATCCGGATATTACACGCTACTTTATGACCATACCTGAAGCCTGTCAGTTGGTTCTTGAGGCTGGCTTTATGGGATCGGGGGGTGAGATATTCGTGTTTGACATGGGAGAACCGGTGAAGATTGTGGATCTTGCCATGCAAATGATCAAATTGTCAGGTTATGAACCCGATAAAGACATTAAGATTGAGTATTCAGGATTGCGCCCGGGCGAAAAGTTATATGAGGAATTGCTCACGGACCAGGAAAAGACCCTGCCCACTTATAACAGCAAGGTGAAGATTGCCGAGGTGGCAGACTTCGACCATGAAGCAACCCTGGCAAAAATAGTTTCTCTGCTTCAGTCCTGTCATATACTAAGCGAAGAAGAGCTGGTAAGAAAATTATCAGCTATAGTGCCTGAGTATATTTCAAGTAACAGCAAATTTATTTCGGAACAAATCAACCAGGACAGGAGCAAAGAAGGATCTCTGGAACTGGGGATCTATCCAGACTGATCCGATATTCGTTTAGCTTTCAATTCTTTACAAATTTCTTTTTAAGGTATCCTTCCTCTGTAAGTATGAGGATCAGGTATACACCATTTTTTAATCCACTCACATCAACTTCCCCCGTGGATGTACTTCCCTGCATCATTCGGCGGCCTGTGAAGTCTACAATACGGTAGCTAAGTTCAGCACTTGTTGCACTGGATCCGGAATTCCATTTTATCCTGAGGGTGTTCAGCACAGGATTTGGGTAAATAAGAAAGTCATGCTTTACCACCGGCTTCGAATGGGTATACTGATCATCATAAAGCCTGTGTGATGAGCTTGTTGATCCTGCCCTGAGGCTTTCATCAGCTGTATATCCCTCTACCCGGAACAGGCAGCTATCCCCGTTCTCAAAAGGATGACTATTCCAGTAGTAAAGGGTATCGCTTAAGTCCATTGCTATAGGAATCCAGGTAATTCCCTGATCAGCGCTGTAAGTCAGATCGAATAGCAGGGGGCGGCCATCATCGGGATTTTCAACTTCCCACTGGAGGGGATAATTTTCGTTCCAGTATTTGATGGGCCGGGTGATCTTTAGGATAGGCTCGTCATAGATTTTAACAAGCTCGGAAAATCCAATTCCGGTCACAGGAATTCCATTGACGGTGCCCGATGCCGTGGAGGCACCCTCAAAGAAATCAAAAGGGAGCCTCACTTCAGAATTATTATGTAAAGTTGAGAAGCTCAGATCAAGCTGATTGATTTCTGAGTATAACCTCCAGCTCTGGGCATAGAAGTTTCCCGATGCGGGCATTTTAGCCCAGGCAAGCCTCTCCAGCTCAAAATCGTGCGTGGTGTACTGTGTCTCCTCATCCACATAGACAGATAAATGCCTGTAGGCAGCTTCGTCGGGCAATTGGTTCTCAGGAGTAAAAATATTCCAGATATTTAGATCCATGCCATTGGAAAGTTGCAGGAAGAACCATTCGTATTTCTCTCCCGTGTTCGGATTAAAGGTCCCGTATTGACGATCAATCCAGGCCGTGCCGGTGACTCCTTCACTGCTTCCTTCAAATGTAATGCTTCCCTCAATCAGACTCTCGGTAAGCGAATAATAATAGGTATAACTATCTGCCCCCTGGTTAAACAGGCCATCACCTCCCGGGATTAGCGGAGCTTTCTGAGAAACGGCCTGCAGGGAGATGGCATTTGCACCGGCAGTGGCCGACAGCTCGTATTCAAAGGGTATGAGTGTCCCATCACTTTCCTCCTTATGGACCCAGTACTCATTGACAAAGTTAAGCAGCCTGGCATCGATATGCAGATGATCACTTGCCAGGTCCATATAATTCAACACCATTGTTTCGCTTTGAAAATCACCGGTAAGATCGTTGGAGACGTTAAAGATCCGGAACCCGTCTAAAGAAAAACCCAGAGTGTCCACCGGATAATAGAAATATGTGAGCATAAAGCTATAAGGAGTTCCCGATGTTGTTCCTTCCAGATGCCCGGCAATATACCACCATTCAATCTCCTCTTCGGAGTGCCACCCTTCATCCACAGGAAAAGAAATCAGACTTCCATCGGGAGTGTAGGGATAAACCTTCCAGGCCTGGGCCTGAAGCACCACAGGAAAAGCTGCGAACAGCAGGATGCAGAAAAGAAATATGTTTCTGGACCGGAGCAAATTGTTTGTTTAGGAGCATCCTGCACAAGCTTCGCTTTCTTTCAAGCGCTTGTTATGACAGCGGATCTCATCATGCTTCACGCAGGATATGCCCTTCTGGCGCATTGCACGGTTGTGTCCTACCCGGTATTCCGGGAACCTGCCTTTCTTTTTTATAAGTATATTAAGCATCATCCCTGCCATAGATAGGCTGAGGAGAACAATGGCCAGTATAAGGATCTTTAAAAACATCTGAACAATAAAGAAATTAACTTGTCTGAATGATGAATATAGTCATCACAAAGATAGTAAACTACCCAATATGTCGGAAAACTCTTTTGAATTGAGCCGGGAGGAGGTCCTGTCCGATTTCAGACTGGCCTTCCTGAGCAGGGAAATTGCCCTGCTGGCCCGCAAAGAAGTACTTTCGGGGAAAGCTAAATTTGGAATTTTCGGGGATGGCAAAGAGCTGGCGCAGATTGCACTGGCCAGGAATTTCAGGGAAGGCGACTGGCGATCGGGCTATTACCGTGATCACACATTTATGATGGCCACAGGAATCACCAATGCGGAGCAGTTCTTCTACCAGGTTTATGGCCATACCGATGAGGTCCTCAATCCGGGCAGTGCAGGAAGGAATTTTAATAACCATTTTGCCACTCAAAGCGTTAATCCCGACGGGAGCTGGAACAATCTGATGGAAATGAAAAATTCCTGCGCGGATCTCTCTCCCACGGCCGGACAAATGCCCAGGCTGGTGGGCCTGGGATACGCTTCCAAGCTTTTCAGGGAAAACCCCGAGCTGGCCGGGATGACAAAATTTTCCAGGGGCGGCAACGAGGTTGCCTTTGGGACCATCGGGGATGCTTCCACTGCGGAGGGTCATTTCTTTGAGGCCATGAACGCGGCATCTGTACTTCAGATACCCGTGGCGATGACTGTCTGGGATGATGGATACGGTATTTCAGTGACCAAGGACAAACAAATCGTCAAAGCCAGTATCTCCAGTGCACTGGAGGGCTTCAGGAAGGAGGAGGGAAGCAATGGCATTCTGATCTACCAGCTCAGGGGATGGGATTATCCGGATATGGTAAAGCAGTTTGCAGAAGGGGTAAGTCGCTGTCGGGAGGAACATGTCCCGGTGCTGTTTCATGTGGATGAGATGGTTCAGCCCATGGGGCACTCTACTTCTGGAAGCCATGAGCGCTATAAGTCAAGGGAGCGGCTCCAGTGGGAAGCAGAACATGACCCTCTGTTAAAGATGGAGCAATGGATGCTGGAGAATGGCCTGGCCAGTGAAACAGAACTGAAGGAGCTGAAGCAGGAGGTGGAGGCTGAAGCCAGGAAAGCCCGTGATATTGCATGGAGGAACTATACGGAGCCCATAAAAAAGGAGCGTAAAGAGCTGCTCCGGATTATTGATAAGAGGAGTTGTGACTGTTCAAAAGAGGGCGTCGACAAACTCGGGATCCTGAGCAGGGACCTCAAGCGGATAGTTAATCCCGTCAGGCGGGACATCCAGGGGACGGCCAAGCGGATCATGCGTCATCTGTGCACCGATTGTCCCATTCGGGGAGAGTTGCAAGCTTCGGTTTCCCAGTGGTTGATGACTTATAAGGAGGAGAACAGGAAAAGGTACAGTACACATCTGTATTCTGAAACCGACCGCTCTCCCCTGAAGGTAAAAGCGCTTCCTCCTGTCTATGATGATAATCCGGATAGGATCACAGGCAGGGAAGTGCTCAGAGACAACTTCGATGCACTGCTGGCCTCCGATCCCAGGATTGTAATATTTGGCGAGGATGCAGGAAAAATCGGGGATGTGAATAAAAGCCTGGAGGGATTACAGGCCAAATATGGTGAATGGCGTGTTACAGACACCGGAATAAGGGAGACCACTATTGTGGGTCAGGGAGTGGGAATGGCCCTAAGGGGATTACGTCCCATCGCAGAAATTCAGTATTTTGACTATATCCTATATGCCCTGGAAACCATCAGTGATGATCTGGCATCGCTGCACTGGCGAACCAAAGGATCACAGATTGCCCCGCTTATTATCCGTACCCGAGGACACAGACTGGAAGGAATCTGGCACTCTGGTTCCCCTCTCAGCATGGTTATCAACTCCATAAGAGGAGTGCATGTTTGCGTCCCCCGAAACATGACCCAGGCTGCAGGGATGTATAATACCCTGCTGCAGGGAGATGATCCTGCCCTGGTAATTGAACCCCTTAAGGTGTACGGACTAAGAGAGAACCAACCCTCGAATATGGGAACTTTCCGCATTCCCCTTGGCCGGCCAGAAGTGATAATTACGGGAAGCGATATCACCGTAGTAACTTACGGAGCCTGTGTCAGGATTGCTCAAAAAGCAGCAGAGCAACTGGCTGAATTTGATATCCATTTGGAGCTCATTGATGTGCAGACCCTGCTTCCCTTTGACCTGGATCATCTGATTGTTGAATCGGTCAAAAAGACCGGCCGCATTCTTTTCTTTGATGAGGATGTACCGGGTGGTGCCACGGCTTTTATGATGCAGAAGGTACTGGAGGAGCAGAAGGCCTATTACTTCCTGGATGCAGAGCCCACCACAGTCACTGCCCATGAGCACAGACCGGCATATAGTTCCGACGGGGATTATTTCTCTAATCCCAATGCAGAAGATGTTTTTGAATCCATCTACGGGATAATGAATGAGTCTGATCCCGCTAAATTTCCTGGGATTTACTGACCAACAGAAGGGATTAATTGTCCAAGGGCCTCCAGGCTTACACAAATACTCTGAATTTCGAAAAAAGGGCCAATTCAACAGATGTGCTTACTGGTATTATCAAAAGCTGCATTCGTCATATAACCTACAGATTGACAGGTAGATATGAAGTTAATTTAGTAAATTAGTCCTGGTTTTAAGCGCATTTTAACCAATATGTATGGAGGGGGTTGTTCCGGCCGGGATGATCCCCTCTTTTTCAGAGACTATGCCTGCACCGCCTCTGAAAATCTTCGCTACGTTCATATGTGTAGGAGGCTATACAGGCATAGTTACTTCAACTTATGTAAAGCTGTTTTATCCTGCATGCTTCCTGTGATACGGGTTGTTTTGGAAGCCACCTGGCATTTTTTAGCGAAGCTAAATAAGCACGTGGCGATAAATATCCCTTAGACGTCTTTTCGTTCTTCGTCGGTGATGGTCTTCTCTACGTGATCATCATCATCATCATAGCGACGAATCTTATAGTTAAGGTAGGCAAAGAGGATGCTGAAAAGCGGACTCAGCATGTTGAAGAAAGCATAGGGAACATATTCCATGGTGGGAACGCCCAGAACCCTTGACTGCGTGGCACCACAGGTGTTCCAGGGCACCAGCACGGAGGTGATGGTGCCGCCATCTTCCAGGGTACGGCTCAGCACTTCGGGCTTTAGTCCCCGCTTCTTATAAGAATTTGCAAACATCCGGCCGGGTACCACAATGGCAATATACTGGTCCGACGCGGTGATATTGAAGAAAATGCAGGTAGCAATGGTGGTGGTGACCAGTGAACCCGTGGAATGGGCCCAGCGGATGACCGTGGAGGTAATTTTCACCAGCAGTCCGGCCGACTCCATGGTGCCGCCAAAAATCATGGCCGAGAGAATGAGCCAGATGGTATTAAGCATCCCCCGCATCCCGGTGCTGGTTAGCAATTCATTAACCATTTCGTTGGGAGTGGAAATGGCGATATCGCCAAAGATCGACTGCATCACCGAAAGATAGGATGCCTTGAACAGGGAGCTGGTCGAGGCGTCCAGTCCAAGCGCTACCTCGCGTATCAGGTATGGCTGGAAAATAATGGCAAAGACACCACCCATCAGTGAGCCGGCCAGCAGGGCAGGCAAAGGGGGGACCTTCTTGATTATAATAAAGATCAGAAAGGCAGGAACAAGCATCAGCCAGGGGCTCACCCTGAACTTGGAACTGATGCCCTCAAGGACCAGCTCTATATCCCCTGGAGTGGCATCAAATTTATAGGTGAAGCCGATAATCAGAAAAATGACCAGTGTTATCGACATGGCCGGCACAGTTGTGATGGTCATATAACGGATATGGGTGAAGAGATCAGTTCCGGCCATGGCAGGGGCCAGGTTGGTGGTATCGGACAGGGGTGACATTTTATCTCCAAAATAGGCGCCGGATATGACGGCTCCTGCGATCAGTCCTTCACTGATACCCAGCGCCTGACCCACTCCGATCAGGGCAATTCCAATGGTGGCTACGGTGGACCAGGAGGAACCGGTAGCCAGGGATACCATCGCCGCAATGATTACAGTTGCAAACAGGAATATTTTAGGGTGAAAGACCTGGAGCCCATAGTAGATCAGAGTTGGGACCACTCCGCTGAGCAGCCAGGTGCCTGCCAGCGCACCTATCATCAGCAGGATCAGAATGGATGGCATGGCCGATCCGATGCTTCTTACCATGCTTTCACGGACACGGGGCCATTTCACACCCAGGGTGATGGCTACAACACCTGCTACTGCCGATGCCAGGATTAAAGCAAACTGGTTGGCACCATCCAGGGTATGATCACCAAAATAATTAACATTCAGAACCAGTAAGGTGATCAATACAGCAATGGGGATCAGTGCCTGAAACAGGTTGGGTTTCCTTGGTTCTTCAGTACTCATGGGCTAAAGTGACATAAGCCGCCAAGATACTATTTTTCTTTCATGTTCGTTTTATATAAAATAAAATTGGCGTAACTTGTCTGGCTACCATATATTGAAAGAATGGACCTGAATATCGATTTTTTCCATATTGTGAATGATAGTGTGGCAGAAAAGGGGAATATCCTGATTTCTGAACCCTTCCTTGGCGATAATTATTTTCGCCGCTCGGTGGTGTATCTGACCGAAAACAACGAGGAAGGTTCCCTTGGCTTTGTATTGAATAAACCCATCGGGGTAAGCATCAATGAAATTGTGGACGATTTCCCGGCATCGGATTTCTCCATTTCGGTGGGCGGACCGGTAAGTAACAATACTGTTCACTATATACACACCCTTGGGGCCCGTATTCCTGACAGTGTGCTTGTTGCCGATGGTATATTCTGGGGAGGGGATTTTGAGCTGATCAAAGAGCTCATTGCCGAGGGTTCGGTGAAACCCCATGAACTGAGGTTCTTTCTGGGTTATGCTGGCTGGTCGCCCAATCAGCTGGATGGAGAGATGCAGGAGCATGCCTGGCTGGTGGGTAAAATCCCTCCACGTATGGTTATGCAGGAAATGAATGCTGAATTCTGGAAAACGACACTGGGCAGCTACAACAACAAGTACCGCGCCTGGGCCAACTTCCCTGAGGACCCCGGCCTCAATTAACCCCCGCCCTCCGCAAACGATCCCGCTAACTATTAACTTACTAAGTCCCTAAGCGAAAATCAGATTCAGCTGATTTTCCCCAACACCTCTCTCAAGTCACTGTTCGGCTCAATTCGGATGCATTGCAAACCTGCAGCCTTACCTGCTTCCACATCCCGCTGAGCATCTCCAATCATCCATGAGGATGCAGGGTCGATTCCAAATCGTGCAATGGCTTTTTCGATCATCAGTGGCATTGGTTTGCGGCAGAGACAGTTCTCTACCATATGGTGGTGGGGACAGTAATAGATCTCGTCCAGGAAAACGCCTTCTGCTTCCAGCATGGAACGAAGATGAGCATGCAGCAGCTCCACATCTTCGGTACCGAATTCTCCCTTGCTGATCCCACCCTGATTGCTGATAACTATAAGCATGTATCCTTTCGATTGCAGCTCTGCCAGGGCTTCAATTACCCCGGGGTTGAGGAGCAATTCCTCCCTGCGCCAGATGTAATAATGGTCGCAGTTACTATTGATTGTGCCGTCCCTGTCCAGGAAGATCGCTTTTTTCATTGGTTCAGAAGCTTTTCAAAAAATACCAGAAAGAGAGCGGGCTCCAGCAGGATGGGAAATGTAAAACCTACCATGGCACCCCAGAAATGGGCAGAGTGGTTGATATTATCGCTGCTTCGCCTGCTCATGTAGCTGGAATAAACCAGGTAGAGAACGCCGAAAACAATCCCGGGGATGGGAAGCACCATATAGAAGTAGATCTTTTCCAGGGGGGCAAAGAAAATATAGGTGAAGACAATGGCAGAAACAGCCCCTGATGCTCCCACGGCAGTGTAGCTATAGTTATCCTGGTACCTGATCACGGTTGTAATAGATGCCAGGGCGATACCGGACACATAAAGAAGGATGAAAAAGAAGGGCCCGGAGAAGATCAGCCCGGCGACCTCCATTTCTGCAAATACCTGCTCGATATAATGTCCGAAGGAGTACAGCACCAGCATATTGATCCCAAGATGAAAGTAGTCGGCATGCAGAAAGGCATGGGTGAAAATCCGGTAATACTCCCGCTGATGCACAATACGGGCTGGGGCAAGGTCAAACTTGTAGAACAGCTCCCTTCGCCTGAAGGCCGCCAGCGAGGTAAGTACGGTGATGATGACTATAATAAGGGTAATCAATGGCCGGCAGTTTAGGTATGCAGTATTTTAAAGATCAGTTCGCGTGTAAGTTCACTGGCAGGGGTGGTATTGCCATCGTAGCCCTTGGAACGCATATCATAGATGCGCAGCAGGGAAATGATTTCCACCAGCCGGGCAGCAGGGTAACGTAGGGCCGCGGCTTCGTAATCCTTTACAAAGAAGGGATTGACCTTCAGTGTGGCCGCCAGGTTCTGTTTGCTTTTATCCTTGGAGTAATGAAACAGCAACAACTTGGAAAAGAAGTAATAGAGTGAAATAATGGTCAGGGGAAAGGGATATTTTTTTTCATTCTCGGCAAAGTAGTTAATAATCCTGTTAGCCTTCAGTACATCCCTTCTTCCAAGGGCATCCTGCAGCTCAAACTGGTTGAAATCCTTGCTGAATCCAATGTG
>CAYWGP010000237.1:0-1520 GCA_964458155.1 uncultured Bacteroides sp. | reverse complement strand
TCGATATCTGCGACCTCCATTCTACCATTTCCAAAAAGTCCCTGAAATGCATTTAAGTCAGATGACAGAGCCTGGGTCCGATCAGAAAAGGACCGGTCGTATCCAAAAACAGTCTTGAAACTAAAACCCTCGATGATCTCGTATTCAGCGGCAATATTTCCTAAAGCCCGAACGGTCCTGGTTTCGTCCCTAACAAGGTCCAGCATCGCTTGAGGGTTAGGTTCGCTATCAGAAACCTGACGCCATACCATGTCTCCATTCCCATTCAATACAAAAACGGGTTGGGAAGGATTGGCTTTTAAAGCGTTTGCGAGCAAGTCTCCCTCAAATCCAGTGGAGTTGGCTATGGCAGCCGCCTGATCACCAAGATCTGAATAAGTTAATGCAGTGGAAACGTTTAGTTTATCGTCGATAAACTTCTGGCTTGCGTTTACCCGAACTGTAAACCGCTCCAGGTAGCTATTCTCAACTATTCCTGGTAATTCATCATAACTGGTAGATACTCTGTAACTTCCACCTTCATCACCACCCCCAAAAGAAATATTGTGAGTTTGGGTTACTGCAGTCCGGAAAATTACGTCCTGCCAATCAGTCTCTGTTCCGCCATCAATTGCAGAAGAGGAACCAGCGCCATTGAACGTTTCGTAGCCGGCCAGATATTGCTGGGCCCCCATCAGGTCATATTCCCTGGTGATATTAGCTACTCCAAGTGCCCCGCTATATGTTAATGTGCCTTTTCCTGTACCGGTTTTAGTAGTAATAATAACTACCCCGTTAGCTCCTCTGGAACCATAGATGGCTGTGGCAGAAGCATCCTTCAATACGTCGATGCTGGCAATGTCGTTGGGGTTCAGAAAGTTCAAGGGGTTCCTTGAATCACTTGAACCCAAATCGTTAACATCTCCACCTGCACTAACATCACCTCCGGACAAAGGAACACCATCAACCACGAAAAGGGGGTTGTTGTTACTACGCACCGAACTGGTACCCCGGATCCGGATATTGATCCCTCCTCCAGGCTCACCACTGTTGGATGTAAGCTGGACTCCGGGCAGTTTTCCATTCAGTAACTGCTCCGGTGAAGCGATAACGCCTTTATTAAAATCTTCGCTTTTAATACTGGCCGTGGCACCCGTGGCATCTTTTTTCTCCTGGGTTCCATAACCTATTACTATAACTTCAGCCAGAGACTGAACGTCAAGTTCCAGTCCTATATCAATAACGGACTGAGACCCAACTACAACCTCCTGAGAAGTGTAACCTACATAAGAGAAGACCAACGTAGCACCAGAACCAATACTTATGGTGTAATTTCCATCGAAGTCGGTAATGGTACCGTTTGTGGTTCCCTTCTCCACTACATTTACTCCAGGGATTCCTGATGCGTCACTGGCATCAGTGATTTTCCCGGAGACCGATTGTTGCGCCTGTGCATTTAGCCCGAAAAATAGGGTAAATGCTAGCAGGGGAATCAACTTCCTTGCTACATTAAGATAATTGTTAATCATACTAAATAGGGA
>CAYWGP010000236.1:0-16923 GCA_964458155.1 uncultured Bacteroides sp. | reverse complement strand
CGGATTTGAACTTTTTATTACTGCTTTAATGAGCGTTGTTGTTATGCTGGTTTTATACAGTTTTACCGGACTTTTTGTCGACTATTTTATACATCAGTTTATTATCTAGAAAACCGATTATCTTTTATCATGAAAAACTATTTGTTATTCGCCACATTAATAATCCTTGTTTCTTGTGGATTGGACAAAGGCTCAAAGGTTAAGGCCGACAAAGTGAAACCAGTAGTTGTCACTGTTAATTATCCTTTGTATTATTTTGCAGGGCGTATAGGTGGAGAACTCATTCAGCTTGAATATCCCATACCAGCTGATGTTGATCCTGCTTACTGGATTCCTGACGATGATGATCTGGAAATTTATCAGTCGGCAGATATAATTTTAGCAAATGGAGCAAACTATGCAAAGTGGATGAATAATGTTAGCCTGCCATCCAGCCGGGTTGTAAATACAACATCTTCTGTAAAAGAAAAATACATCGCTCTGGAAGATGTCGCAACGCATAGCCATGGAGCAGAAGGTGAACACGAACATACAGGATATGCTTTTACAACCTGGCTCGATTTTGAAATTGCTGCTGCACAGGCAAAGGCTTTAAAAGATGAAATTGTTAAAAAATTACCTGATAATAAGGAGGCCTTAGAAACAAATTACGAGTTGTTAAAGAAAGATATATTGAACCTGCATAAGTTAATGCAGGACGTTGCACTTTTGCTTGAATATCAACCAGTTATTGGATCACATCCGGTTTATCAATATCTTGCAAAAGCGTATTCACTGAATATTCAAAGTGTTCATTTCGAGCCCGATGAAATGCCTTCAGATGACCAGTGGAAGGAGTTCGATGGTATAATGGAGCATCATCCGGCAAGAATTATGTTCTGGGAAGATGAACCTATGCCCGGGGTGAAGGAAATTCTAAACAAAAAAGAAATAAAAACAGTAGTATTTAATCCTTGTAGCAACAAAATATATGACCTTGATTTTTTGGAGGCAATGAAGAAAAATATTAACAATCTAAGCAAGTTGGAATAGTTGTTTTTAAGTAGTGAATGCGTGGTGATCATCATAGTTGAGATACTACTTCAATTAATATTGAATCCTAAATTTAACGTGGGCCCGAATATGTTCATATCATACCTGAATCGATTTTCATCTGTTCCCTTGTCGTAGTTCATTCCAAGAATCCTGTAGCCTGCTGTAAGCTGAAACCATCGTGTGAACCTGTATCCGAAAAAGCCCTGGGCCTGGTATGAATAGTATGAGCCTATACCAAATCCGCCCACATCTCCCCGAAATTGAAACAGCCACTTATTTTTTATATCTCCGGTCACTCTTATTAATATGATCGGATCAAGCCAGGTTTCGGATATACTGGCACTGATGGGTGTTGTTTCACCACCAATCTCTATGCGATTAATATCCAGGCCGGCTTGAATATTATTCAATCTTCCGCCGATGCCTGCCTCTAAAAATGGAACAATTCGGTAAAGACCGGCAAATTCCCAGGCCAGCTGCTTAGCATCAAGATTTCCTGAGCTGATGAGAATGCCAGGCGTAACATCCTGATTAAGATTCATGTAAAGTAAATCTGAAGTAATCGCCCAATCATCATTGTGGGCCTCCAGATAGAGCATGCCTCCAAAATGAAGTTTACTGAAAATATCACCTGGGTTGGCGTCTACTTCCGCTTCCGGGAGGTTTCCTATGCCAATAAATCCGGACATGTTGGGAAATAAAAGATAGGGTTCAATGAAAAAACCCCACTTATTGTCAGGAACTTCTGTTTGGGCAGCTGATAGATTTTGCCCCTTAATTCCGTTGGCGCTCAGGCCGAAAATGAGTAAGAATAAACCCACTATTTTCACTATGTCTTTCATAACTGCCCTGTGTATAACTTTAAGTGTATTCCTGAATATAAGACAAACAAAGGGATTCGTCAAAAAAAGTGTGTGAAAATCATTCGCTGATTATGCTACCAGAGAAAGCCTTCAATTAAACAAGTCCTGCTCATTGTTGCTATTCGATTAGTCCAGGAAACGGACTTTCCCGGTAGCCACGTCATACATGGCCCCCCTAATGAGGATCCTTCCTGCAATCTCCATTTCCTTCAGGAGAGTACTCTCTTTTCGTATGCGTTCGATGGAATGCCGAACATTATGTTCCGCTACCTCATCTATGCCTACCTCTCCATCTAAACTGTCCACCACGGGAGTAATCTTAGAGAGCAATGCGGTGATATTGCCCAGTTCCATCCTCTCAGTCGCTGCAGTTACCGCACCACAGGCGGTATGACCCAGCACAAGGATCAACTTGGCTCCTGCCACATGGCAGGCATACTCCAGGGAACCCAGGATATCTTCATTAACGATGTTTCCGGCAACCCGTGCATTAAAAAGGTCCCCCACACCCTGGTCGAAAAGCTTTTCGGTCGTGGCTCTGGAATCGATGCATCCCAGGATGGCCGCAAAGGGGAACTGACCGTCAGCAGTCTCGATAAGCTCTCTGTTATAATCCCGCGAAAGCATCTTTCCAGTCAAAAATCGCTCATTTCCTGCTTTGAGCTGCTCCAGTGCCTCGCTTGGGGTCATCCTGGTTTGAATTTCTTTTGTCGTACTCATGCTTCCTTATTATGATTGTTTCACACTATTCTTATTCCAATGGCCGGATGTATTCCAGGATCACCAGTTTCCCCCCGGGCTTAAGCCAAGTAACAGTATAATCCATGACAAATCTATGAAGAAATAATAGCACTTGTATATCATTCGGGCCCAATTGCATTCTTGCAAATAGCGTTTATATTTTTCACCATATTTTCATGTGTAATTGTGGTTCTTTACAAAAGAAATTCATCTGAGGAAACTTATACATACCTTTGCCGCTCTCATAGAGGTATTGATGAAATTGAATTTTTGCAGTCTTAGCAGTGGTAGCAGCGGAAACTGTTATTACCTCGGTAATGAATTTAATGGTATTTTGATTGATGCCGGAATTTCAGCAGGTGCTATTCGCAAGTTTCTGAAGAACATGGGAATATCCATGCAGACTATTATGGGTGTACTGGTAACACACAATCATTCAGATCATATCAGGGGACTGGAAGTACTCACCAGGAAAAACAATCTGCCTGTATTCACCACCAATAAAATCTGGGAAAGCATCATCTCCAGAAAAAACAACATATCCGGCGTCACTGTACGCGAAATTGCCTTACAGCAAAAATTTCATCTCGCAGGTTTTGATATCGTAGCTTTTCCGGTTTCTCATGATGCTCCGGAAACCACAGGATTCCATATTAGTGCCGGAGAGTTAAACATTACAATTGCTACCGACCTTGGACATATATGCCAGACTGCCGCTCCATATATGAAAGCAGCCAACCTGCTTGTTATAGAATCAAATTACGATGAACAGATGCTGGTAAATGGTAAATACCCTCCTTTTTTGAAAGCCAGGATACAATCTGACCATGGTCATTTAGGAAATCATCAAACCTCGGCTTTTCTTGCGGATAATGTTAGCGAAAATCTTCGCTATATCTGCCTTGCCCATCTGAGTAATAAGAACAACAGCCCCGATCTTGCGCTTCAGACCCTGCAGCAGACATTCTCAGAAAGGGGGATTAGCACAAACGGGCAACTGCGAATTTCAGTTCTGAACCGCCATAAACCGTCAGAGGTGATCAGGCTTGTCCGGTAACTGGCGCCACATGCCTTCCTATAAGTAATTTTTAATTCTTTTATAATATTTATTTAAATCTATATACTATTCAGAACTTCATCCCCGGGTACAATTTCAAAGAACCCAATCCAGCCGCAGGTGGTTTCATGGTGTGCATTACCCTTATCTATCGGTCCTATCAGTTTGATGGATTTAAATACCATCCCATTCATCTACTCCCATTCCGGGAATTGGGTCATATTCAGATCCAGAGAGGAAATCGTTTTCATCTCAGAATCATCCAGCTTAAAGTCAAAAATGTTTAAATTCTCCTGCATGTGTGCCTTTTGCGAAGACCTTGGGATTGCCACAATGCCACGCTGGTAGTGCCATCGCAGGCTCACCTGGGCGTTACTTTTATTATGCTTTTTGCCGATAGCAGCCAGGGTTTCATTGGTGAACAGTTCGTTCCGGCCCTGCGCAAAGGGAGACCATGCTTCCATTTGTATCTCGTATTTCTTCAGGGTTTCCCTTGCCTTTTCCTGCTGGAAGAATGCATGGGTTTCGATCTGATTGACTGCCGGTTTGATTGTTGCGTATGACATCAGTTCTTCGAGGTGGTTGGTCTCGAAGTTGCTCACACCTATGACTTTGATTTTCCCTTCCTTATAAAGATCTTCCATTGCCATCCATGTGCCTTTTACATCTCCCCGGGGCCTGTGGATTAGATACAGGTCCAGATAATCAAGGCCCATTTTATCCAGGGATGTTTGAAAGGCCTTCCTGGCCTGTTCATAACCGTAATCGTCCACCCAGACTTTTGAAGTTACAAATAGCTCTTCCCTGTTTATGCCGCTAAGCTTTATCCCGCCACCAACGGATTCTTCATTTCCATATACGGTTGCAGTATCGATAAGACGATAGCCAAGGGAAATAGCATCAGCGACACACCGGACACCCAGTTCATCTCTAAGGTAGAGGGTCCCGAATCCAAGAATGGGCATCTCTATGCCATTGTTCAGGGTGATGCTTTCAATTGATGTTCCGGATCTTCGTGAAGTACCTGCTCCAAATAAAGTTGAAGTTCCTGATCCAACGATCATGCTACCTGCAGTAAAGGCGGCGCTTCTTTGTAAAAACTCCCTCCGCTTGATTCCTTGTGCTTGATTCTTTCTTTTCATAGTTTTCCCTCTTATTGGTTTTAAGTCATCACTCAGCTTACCAAAAGTAGGAAATTATTATAAGAGAGAGATATATGTCCAAATCGCTATTTTTACGAAGAACATGACAAGGATCACAGAATCACTTTCAATTTCACAGGCCAGAAAGCTGGTCCTGCTCTCACAGAGAGTCCCACCGTTTAAGCAGGCTGGCTCTTCCCTTGATGCCACACTTTCAGTCATTGAACACCTCGGCTATATCCAGATTGATACCATCACCGCCATTCAGCGCGCCCATCACCATACCCTTTGGAATCGTAATCCACAATATCTTACATCCCATCTGGACGAGCTGATGCTCTCAAAACAGATATTCGAATACTGGTCCCATGCAGCGGCTTGTCTTCCCATGCGTGATTACCGCTTCAGTCTACCCCGGAAACAGGCCATTGCAAGCGGAGCAGAGAATCACTGGTACCACCGTGATGAAAAACTTATGAAGTGGGTGCTCAATCGTATTGCAAAAGAAGGCCCATTGATGGCGAAAGATTTTGAGGCCAAAGGAAAAAAAACCGGAGAATGGCAGACCGGTCCTGTCAAACAGGCTCTGGAGAATCTGTTTATGCAGGGTAAGCTGATGATTCCTTACCGGGTAAATTTTCATAAAGCCTATGATCTTACCGAGCATGTGTTGCCAGACCATATAGATACCTCTATACCAGGGGCAGAGGAATATGCCCGTCATCTGGTTACCCGGTACCTGCAGGCTAACGGTTTAGGGAAAGCCAGTGAAATAACATATCTCCTGAAAAATACAAAAGCTCTGGTAATATCTGTATTGCAGGAATTGGAGTCTGACGGAGAGTTATTTCAAACCAGTGTAAATGGAAATAACTATTATGTATTGCCCGCTTCCCTTGAACTACTGGACAAACCATTGGCCCGGAGCCAGCTTAAAATACTGTCCCCTTTTGATAATCTACTGATTCAGCGCAAACGAACCCTGGATCTCTTTGGATTTGACTATAATCTGGAATGCTATGTGCCAGCATCCTTACGCAGATTTGGTTACTTTGCTCTGCCGGTATTGTGGGAAGGAAAGCTGGTTGCACGTATGGATTGTAAAGCCGACAGAAAAAACGCACACATGCATATCCATCATCTTGCATTAGAATCCGGACTTGCAAAAACTGAAGCTTTTGCCCTGGCGCTGAGTAAAGAACTGTTACCTTTTCTCAAGTTTAATGCGTGCAGGAATATTACTTTACACAGAACAAGTCCGTCTTATTTTAAACAAGAACTGGCAAGATTTGTATAATAAAGAAAGTCTTTTTGAGAAAGATTATACACATAGATATGGACTCCTTTTTTGCTTCTGTGGAGCAAAGGGATTTTCCCGAATACAGGGGGAAGCCACTGGTGGTTGGACACCGTGGACCCCGTTCAGTTGTTGCCGCCGCCAGCTATGAAGCAAGGAAATTTGGTGTATACTCGGCCATGCCAATGTCTGTGGCATTGCGGAAGTGTCCCGACCTCATTATTACACCTCACCGTTTTGAAGCCTACAAAAAAGTCTCGGCCAACATTCGTAACATCTTTCATGAATATACAGACCTGGTGGAACCACTGTCGCTGGATGAAGCATATCTGGATGTGACAGAAGCTAAGAAAGGACCAAAGTCAGCGTCATTAATTGCCATGGAGATAAAGAAAGAGATCCTGAAGCGTGAAGATCTGATTGCTTCAGCCGGAGTATCCTATAATAAATTCCTGTCAAAGATTGCCTCCGACATGGACAAGCCGGACGGCTTTTTCCTTATTAAACCTGCAGATGCAGAGAGATTCCTGGAAGACCTGGATATTGAAAAATTCTTTGGAGTAGGGGAAAAAACCGCTCAAAAGATGCATGGGATGAATATCCATAAGGGGCGTGACATAAAGTTATATCCACGTGAAGATTTGATCAGGTACTTTGGAAAGGCCGGGAACTATTTTTATGATGTGGTTCGTGGCATAGATGATCGCCCCGTGGTTTCCTACCGGGAACCCAAGTCCATTGGAGCAGAACGCACCTATGAGACTGATTTGTATGACATAAACCTGGTAAAAGAGAAACTGGCCGAAGTGATCGATATCATGTGGACGCGCTACGAGGCTAAGAATAAAAAAGCGAAGACTCTCACCTTAAAACTACGATTTTCCGATTTCAGCACTATTACAAGAAGCAGTACTCAACAACAGGCATATTCCTACGAAGAGATGCTCAGCACCATAATGAAACTTTTGCCCCGGCAAGAGATTAATGAGCACGGGGTGAGATTACTGGGAGCAACAATGTCGAATTTCCAGGTCGAAAATCAGAAGTCCACAAAACAAATAATGATTGACTTTGATTCAGATGAAAAATAAAGGATTCCTGCAGCTTTATTCGTCCCCTCTTCAGGGATTTACGGATTTCAGATTTCGGAATGCCTTTCAAAGCTTCTTTGGGGGGATCGATCAATATATTGCTCCATACATACGGGTAAAAGGAAAACCTGAGATAAAGGCTTCCCATGAAAGGGATATATCACCCGTAAATAATCAGGGTCTTGAACTTATTCCCCAGATAGTTACCAGGGATGCTGATGAGTTCTTATTTGTTGCAAAGTTCGTTCAAAAGCTGGGTTATAAGGAGCTGAACTGGAACCTGGGATGTCCCTATCCAATGCTTGCAAAAAGAGGAATGGGTTCAGGTTTGTTGAAAGCCCCGGAGAAAATTGAGGAAATTTTAGAAAGGATAAGTAGTGAGTCTGATATCCGGGTATCGGTAAAAATGCGCCTGGGATATGAAAGTCCCCGGGAGATATTTCGTGTATTGCCCGTGCTTGAGAAATACCCACTTACAAATATCGCCATACACCCTCGAATTGGGAAGCAGTTATACAAGGGAGAAGTTGATCTGAAGACCTTTGAAGAATGTATAGAGCAAAGCTCTCACAAGATATTCTATAATGGCGATATTACTTCGGTCCAAGGCTTCCGGGAAATAAAAGATCGATTTCCAACAATCACACACTGGATGATTGGGCGGGGGCTTATTTCGGATCCTTTTTTACCTGCTATGATAAAAGCCGATAACCCGCATTATCCGGAAAATCGCTATGAAATTTTCAGCTCATTTCATGATACCCTCTTCTCTTCCTATGAAGAAGCCTTATCGGGCCCCAAACATCTTCTGATGAAAATGTATTCCTACTGGGAATACTTAATTCACTCCTTTCCCGCTTCTCCGAAAGGCCTTAAAACGATAAAAAAGGCTCAGAGCACAGGGGCATACAGGGAAGCAGTGAAGCAGCTTATTAATGAAGAGCAGAAATTCTGGCAAGAAAGAACTTACAAGGCAATTCCGTAAGTCAGCTTAACAATAATCTGGTTCTGATCCTGCTGCCATCTGTCCGCAAGATCGGGCTGGATATTATGCTTGTATACGATGAATAGGTCCCCCAGTGGAGCAAAGGTCCACCTGAGCCTGGAGTATGAACCCACCGTATTTGATTCATTGTCGTACTGAACGAATACGCTTACATTGAGGTCAGAACTGATATTAAGCTCGGCTCTCATGGCCATGAGTTCCTTCTTAAAATCACCTGCCGGGATACTTCCAATGTTATTTTCATACATAAATTCAAGAACCAGGATGGACATGATCCTCCAGTTAAGTCTCAGATCAATCTGATCCAATCGTCCACCGTAGAATCCGCCAAACATGTACGAAGCCATGCCATTAACAGCTCTTTTACTGGCTGTGGAAGCTTCCAGCTGATACCTGATAAAATGGTATTCCCCCGGTTCAATAAGCACTCCATCGGATATCTCGAAGGGATCCTTGAGGAACTCACCCTGTGGCTGGAAGTTAAATTCGAAGCTGTCTCCACTCTCCAGGCCTGCATTCAGGGGGGTAAGCGACACCTGATAGCTTTCCCAGTGATGATCCAGATCAGTATAGAGGGAGGGTCTGAACTGGAATCTGTACTGCCTGACCAGCTTGCTGTCGGGGCGAGGCATGTAATCTACCTTCCCTTCATAACTATAGATACCGTTGCGGGTTACAAAACCCAGGGAAGGGTCAAAAGCATCACCCACCCGCCTGTACTGCACAAACCAATCCCACAGGTCATTGGGATAATCAATTTTGATACCCACTGCTGTCTTGTCTCCTTCGAGCCCTTCCCGGTTGTTAACCATTCCCCAGGTTCCTATCAGGAAATTCTTACCTGATCCAAAGGAGGATGTCTGGTAGGTAAAATCCACACCCGTAGTCCAGGCCTGACTACGTGCTCCGGGGTCCCCCATGGTAGCAATCATCCCAACAGAGGACTCTTTCAGAATGTTTTGCTTAATCCTGACCACACCCATTTTTGATCCCGAAACCAGGGAATCCACGGCGGCTGTTTGTGTGAAAAGGCTGCCGAAATAGGTCTTTTTCACCTTCCCATTCACCTTTCCCCCCCAGAGAATAGGAACCTCATTTCCCTGGTACAGGCCAATCCTCCGGCTGTAAAAGGGCATCAATGAGCGACCCAGGCTCAATCCGAAATCAAAAATATCTGCTCCCTCCAGGAAAAACTGTCGCTTTTCCGGGTAAAGTACCGGGAACCGGGTCAGGTTGGTTTGCCTGGAATCCACTTCTGTTTCTGCGAAATCCGTATTTACTGTCAGCTGTGCGGTAATATCAGTAGTAATCCGCTGTTTCACATCCAGGCTGGGCTTCAAGTCATAGACAGCCTTATTCTCCCCTTCCTGGGTGACTTTACCTACGAGCGATGCCCTTGGAGTCATTCCGATTCCCGAATTAAATCCTGGTAAGTCGGTGATCAGGCCCGCATGTAGGGTCTGGCCAATGGTATAATCCATGCTGATCCCCGACCAACGGTTAACTTCCAGCAAACGCTGAATCCGTCTCTCCACATTGAATCCCCATGAATCGAGACTCTTGTTATAGGTCAGAGTACTTACCGGGATCCTGATTTCCGCACTCCAGGAATCAACACCAATCCGGGCCTGGGCGTCCCAGGCTCCATCCCAATTTGGATTTTCGGACTCCCCGTTATTGGATACCAGTGCATCATACCTGGCGGCAAATGGATTTATGGCAAAAATATATCCGCTCCTTCCATCCCTGTAAGTATCCAGAATCACTTTGAGATAGTCCTCATTTTCAAGATCAGAGTCCCTTGCCTTGGAAAAGGCAACGATTTCCTCCGGATGAGCATCCTTACAAATGATACCCAGGTAAATGTTTTTAGGTGTAAGCAAGATTCTAACGACAGTTTGGAAAGAGGGTGTTCCGTTCACCACCGGTTCCACCATATAGAGAGCGGTGATGGAATCGGCCCTGGCCCAAACCGCCTCGTCCAGCCAACCATCCACCCTGAGAGCTTGTTCAGTGCTTGTACTCCTTATGACAGGTTTATCCGCTACCTGTCCGAGAGCATTGAAGTAAAGCAATGCAATTATAAATCCGGAAAACCACCTCCTCATAGTTATTCTTCATCATTACGATTATCATTTTTACTCTTAAAAAGATAATCATAGACTTTCTCGTCAATCTGCCGAATAATGTCCTTCATTTTTGAAAAATAGATCCCTATAAACAAAAGGTATACAGCATCCGTCGCCCAGACCACATTGTAGTGTTCAAATATGATTCTGCCAACAAAAAAGCGGACAAGCAGCAATAAAATGGTCAGCACAAAACCTATGGGTCTTACCTTTAAAGTTAAGGTGTCCGACTCTTCTGTAAGGATTACTTTTTGTGTCAAAGAAACAAATTGACCTATGATTAAACCCGCAATTCCATAGAGAATGTAATAAAATGGCAATTCATGCTTGAATGAGTCATGAATCACAATGATGAACATCACAAGCACCAGAGCCATGTAAATCCTTCCTGATAGCCGGATTTTCTTATCGGTATGCTTTATTTTGAATTTTATGCGATTCTTCATTGTTTATGAATTACCATATGGAAAGAGCAATTTTTTTACATGCTCCAATATACAAATTTATCATCCCTGAATAATAGAATTCACAAAGACTGCAAAACAATACTCATACCACCAAAATAAGACTAATGCTTTCTCAACCAATATTCAAAAATCGGATCATTGAAAATGATTGACGAGCCATGTATTTCCACTATGTCCTTCTCCATAAGGACTTTCTTATTTTTTGAGACATTCCTGGGAGTGCCCAACTTAAATTGCTGCATTGCCCTGGTGGCTGTCAGCCTGGTTTCTCCGGCTAAAATCGCATATAGTAAATTCAGCTGAGTATTGCTGAGGGCGTCACAGATGTATTGATAATGAATTGCATTAGATCTTATCACCAGGTTCAGCGATTCATCGACCATCCTGGCTGTCGCTTCTGAGTCAGTCCGGTTCCACACATTGTGACATAGCTGCTGCAAATAATCAGGATGATTCTTGCAAAGGGAAATCATCTTTTTGACCAGGTCTGCAGAAATACCTTTGCCCGTATTTTCAAAACTTTTCATGATGAAGTTTATCCAATGTTTTTCAGGGATCTTCTCCATCATGAATAAGTCTCCAAACCCGTAAAATGCCCCTGACTCCTTTTTAAACAATTCCAACATCATATGTTTGCGACCCCCGGACAAACAATAGCTTGCGTGATCATGGTATTGCCAGCAGGACCGAAGTTCCTGCTCGAAAGAGACATTATCCCGGAGCCTGGTAATATTTTGAAATTCATTTATGCATACGACGATCTTAATTCCTTTCTTTCTGGCAATTGTTTCAGGGAGATTAATAATCTCATCTTTCGTTTTATATGCTTCATTCCAATTTATTAACTCTTTCTTTTTTGTAATGCTGCACCTGATAATCTCCCCGGAATACTTTCCCAGAAAGTCTTCCTCGGTCCGTATGTTTAAAAAATCTATAAATGCGAATTTTACTTTCTTGTTTGTATTATGGAATTCAACCTGTTTCACCAGGGAGGACTTTCCCCAGCGCCGTGGAGATATAATTATTGTATTGCTGCCCGCTGAGATATTATTCTGAAGCCTTTTTATGTCTTCCTTTCGATTGATAAATTGCTTTCCGCTAACTACTTTCCCGTATTTGAATGGTGATTTCAAGATCATTTATACCTTTTGGTATTATACCTAATAGTATTATACTATACTATATTATACCCAAAGGTATAATTTTTTCAATTTATTTGCAAATAGGGCTTGTTTTGGCCGAAATCCTCCTATCCGTGAAAAACAAATTTCAGCAAGTCATGATAAAGATTGGAAGCTGAGTAGTAGGTGAAAACCAAAGGGACGAATGGCAGTACGTTCACTGCGAAACCTAAAAGGAGCTGTTTTAATCCTACAGAGATCAACTGCATCTCCTTAACCGGAGCATAACCCGTATTTATATCAGCTAAAGAGGAGTGGTCCGCTGATCCAAGAAGTTTCTCTCCCTTTTCTCCATCCCCATTGATCCAAACTTCTTTGTATGTTCTGTTATGTCTTCTAATAAGGTTGCCAAAATCCTGAACACTATAAAATCTTGCTTTCATGAGTACAGGGGTAAACAAAAGCAGAGGTGTAAATATAAGAACAGGCAGAAAAATAACGTACATGGAAAGGGGAACCAGATATTTTGTCAATAAAGCTCCATGGTAGACTATATCAATCCCGACGAATGCTGACAGGTAAGCAGAGGGAGCCACCAGACAAAAAACGAAGGCCATTGGTACACTATTTAAGTACTCAAGCCCCCCCATCCTGTCGGCATGAAGCGAATCTACATGAAGAGAGAATTGAGAGATCCGGATGATGGAATATACCCAAATGATCCAGCGCCAGATCCACCTGAAAATCAGAAGTTGGAAGATGGGAGAACAAAAGAACAGATAATACCAGCCTCCTATACTCAAGGTCTTGGAGTTTCCTTGTATAAGGTAGTTGCGACCTGAACTAAAGACAGGTAGCGAACCCCAGTCAATGTAGATTAGTCCATAAATAAGAACCAGGCCCAGAATTTCAGGAATATACGAGTTGGTAAGGACATCCAACTTCTTGACCAGGCGATTGAATGCATCCTGCTGCGTATTGGGGATGATGCTGTCACTGTTTTTTACATAGCCCAGAAACGCGCTCTCAACTATATTTTCAATGAGGATAAGGAATGGTACAGCAAAAATCAAACGGGTGTGCATTGCAAAGTCTTCAAAAAAATTGATGGTTTGAGAGGAATCCTTGAGGGTCCCCTCAAATAAGGCTATAATGCACAGGGGTACCCATGTAATGGCAGCCAGCACTATTGCTGTTCTTATTCGACCTTTTTTCTCATCGCCCTTTCCACGAAACACACTGGTAAGGCTGTAAATAAGTCCGCCGGACACCAGCGAAAATCCACTATAATCTGCCGATTCATTGTCCTTCATATGGATCAAATATAAAACTTCAAAGTCTTAATTTTTCTTCCCAGCCTGGGGGCCAAAAGATATACGTTGTAAAAGAGCCATCACAATGGCTGTGGACCATCCAAATATTATAATGCCGTTGGCAGCTTCAATGGTCGACAGCAATCTGTATTTATCATGCAGCACTATGTCACCAAACCCAACAGTTGTGTAACACACCAGGGAAAAATAGAAGGCGTTTTCAATACCGTCGATCACATTTAAACTCAAATAGGCTAGTGCCCAGGCAAAAGATTCAACTAAGGAAGCAAAAAACATTGCCAGTACTATCAAGCCAATCCAGTATGTTTTGGGAATTACAAACTTCTTTTTGCTATTTAATAATCCGGTAGTTAATTTGATAATCTTTCTTGAAACTATCGCATGGATACCAGTAGTGATAAGAAGCATTAAGGCGCCTATCGGGATATTATTAATCATCCTACAATATAATCATTTTTAACAGTTGTAATCATCATTATAATCCTCAAAATAAGCAACAACCAGCTTAATCATGCTATCCGGACTACTCCTTGTTTCATCTATTAGACCTATTATGGCCTTCCACTCATCTTGTTCATTGCTGCTTATGAGGAAACAGGAATCAAGTGACCTGCACTAACAAAATCTGTGTATTCTTACGAGATGTTCATTACCTGGCGAGAAAGCGTTCCAATAACTCAGAATAAAAATTCAAGAGCTATTCCTATCTTGTGGGAAAGAAACAACTTATGAAAATTGTGTCCTGGAACGTTAATGGCATACGTGCAGTAGCCAGGAAAGACTTTTTCAGGGACCTTCGGCAGATGGATCCTGATATTCTATGCCTGCAGGAGACCAAGGCCCAGGATGACCAGGTTTCCGAGGTGCTGGCCCCGGTGAATCATTACGAAGTTTATTCCAATTCAGCTGTGAAAAAAGGATATTCGGGTACGGCCATTCTCAGTAAAACAAGTCCCCTCAATGTGTTCAGAGACATAGGTGTGGAAGAACACAACCAGGAAGGCAGGGTCCTCGGCCTGGAATATGAAGATTTTTATCTTGTAAATGTGTATGTTCCTAATTCGGGAAACGAACTGAAAAGGCTGGATTACCGGCAGAAGTGGGACCTGGACTTTTTCTCTTATCTGAAGAAGCTGGAAGAAGATAAGCCCGTACTTGTATGCGGAGATTTTAACGTGGCCCATAAAGACATTGACCTGGCCCGTCCAAAACCCAACTACAACAATTCGGCAGGCTACATGCAGGAAGAGATTGACGGGATGGACCGTTATACCGGGGGTGGATTTGTGGACAGTTTCCGGCACTTTCATCCGGAAACCACTGATGCCTATTCCTGGTGGAGCTACAGGGCAGGTGCCCGGGAAAAGAATGTTGGTTGGAGAATTGATTACTTCCTGGTGAGTCAATCCCTGCTTCCTTCCTTAAAAGATGCATATATATCAAATGAAGTAATGGGTTCTGATCACTGTCCCATAGGGCTTGTCATTAATCCTGGTTAATCCTGATCACATAACAAAAGATACAAAAATCGCTATGCCTAAAATACAATTGGAAAATTGCACCAGGTGCCTTAAATGCGTTAAAGATTGTCCTTCCGATGCCATCGACATTGAAGAGGGAAGCATCAACAGCACCTGCATACACTGTGGCCATTGTGTGGCCATATGTCCGGAATCCACCATCTTTCCCGATTCAGACACCATTACTGAGCTGCAGGGCAACCCGGTTTCTGCAAGCTCTTTCCAACAACTGTCGGCCGGAATCAGGACATGCAGATCTTACACCAGCAGGGAGGTGGATGAATTTACCCTGAATCTGCTGGTCGAAAACATGAAACATTATCCTTCGGCCAGCAATGCCCGTCCCGTCGAAATAACCATAGTCAGGAGCAGAGATCTTATTGAAAAACTGAACAATCAAACCGCTGAGAATCTGATCAAAACCATTCGAATTTTTACATCTCCTGTTTTAATGCCCATCCTTCAGGTTCTTGCACCAAAACTTAATTTAAAAAGCCTGAAAAACTATAAAAAGAGGTTTATTGCGAAACATACTCCTGAATCATCCCTGGTATGCCACCATGCCCCGGCGGTAATCATTTTCCATGCTCCGGTCACAAAGTACAGCCTGGCCGGTGCTGATGCCAATATCTGGGCCACCTACACTTCCATATATGCCAACACACTTGGATTGGGCAGCTGTTTTAATGGCTTTATTTTGATGGCCATGAGCCGGAGCAAAGCCATGCGAAAGGAGTTTGGCCTTCCCGACAAGCACCAGGTTTATGCCAGCCTGCTAATCGGCCACCCCAAAGTGAAGTATAAAAATGAAGCCGGAAGGGATAAGCCAGGATTTAATTTCATTTGAAAATAAGCATCAGTCCATGAAAATAGTTGGACTTATTGTAGCAGCACTGATCATTTGCACGGCCTGTAAGCAGGTTCCAAAATACGAGTTCAAGTACAACGAACCCGAGCAGCAGGGCTTTTCCTCAGAAAAGCTTGAAACCCTGAAATTTCATCTTGAAGAAAGCGGAGCCTCCTCCATGATGCTTCTGGTAAATGGCGAAGTAATCTTCAACTGGGGAGATACAAAAAGGAAACACACCATTCATTCCATACGAAAATGCCTCCTGAACTCGCTTTACGGGATTGCTGTTTCCGAAGGCCTTATCGATACCACGCTTACCCTGAGGGAGCTGGGAATAGAAGACAATGAACCCGGACTTACAGAGAATGAACTCAATGCACGTATCATAGATCTGCTGAAATCCAGATCAGGCATCTATCACAATGCCGCTGCGGTGAGCGAGAGCATGCTCAGAGGGATGCCTGAGCGCGGCAGCTACCAGCCCGGTGAGCATTACTATTATAATAACTGGGACTTCAATGTACTGGGAGCTATCCTGGAAGAAAAAACAGGAAAAAGTATTTACGAACTATTCCTTGAGCAAATAGCCATTCCCCTGGGTATGCATGATTACCTGGGAAGGTATGCCACCATTGATGCTGAACAAGAAGGGGTGGAGGTTCCAGATACAGACGGATTTTACCAGTATGAGAGGAGCAAATCCAACTATCCGGCCTATCATTTCAGGATGTCGGCACGTGACCTGGCCCTATATGGTCAACTCTACTTACAAAAAGGGCAATGGAAGGGCAAACAAATCGTTCCGGCCGACTGGATCGAAGTCAGCACCTATCCCTGGTCGGTCTACAATCCCCAGTACAGGCTGGCCCGTGGCATGCTCTGGGGTGTGGTCCTGGCCAATGAAGAAGGGGAAGTTAACTCATTCTATCACACGGGAGCAGGCATTCATATGTTGGGAGTTTACCCTGCATCCAGGCTGGTGCTTGTGCACAGGGTGGAAACAGAGAATGACTTCGACTACCGGGGGGATGACCTTTATAAGATGATAGAACTGGTATTTGATGCTAAGTCTGAATGATATGAAAACCATGAAAAAAACAGATCGCAGGGATTTTATAAAAAAGGCAGCCGTAATGACCGGAGCTGTAAGCGTGGCGGGAAGTTCCGCTCTTGCCTGCCCGGGCCCTGCTCTTGCCCCTAACCCACTACCCAAATGGAAGGGATTTAACCTGCTGGATTTCTTCTCTCCCAACCCAAACAACTCCCGCAG
>CAYWGP010000235.1:0-4319 GCA_964458155.1 uncultured Bacteroides sp. | reverse complement strand
AACATATGGACTGACCGCAAGGGCGCCGAATATATGTGGTGGAATAATGTAGAAACAAAACCCGGAACGGGTTACCCAAGCAAATGGGAGGATCAGGAAAGCTATAAAGGCGGCTGGGAGGTGAAGGGCGGACAACTTCAGTTGAAGTCCACCAGTAAAGCCAGATTTCTTCCCAATATATTCCACAACCCGAATATGCCCACTATGGATGACTATTATGAGCCATGGACGTATAAGTATGAAGAGCTGTTCAGCGGTCCGGAAGGTGATGACCAGCCATCGGCCGGCCCTGTCTCGATGGTAACCGGTGAACATATAGAAATCAAGGCAGGCCCCAACTGGGATGATGACCTGTCAGGATCAACGGTTTATGCGGCAAATGATCCCAACCTGAACGGATTGACAGATGCTCAGAGGGCCCAGCTCAATGAAATTGAAAATGTGGTCTTCTTTTATCTGCCCAGATTCTGCAATCACTGTACTAATCCTGCATGTGTTGCATCATGTCCTTCAGGTGCGCTCTATAAGCGGGGAGAGGACGGGATTGTTCTCATAGATCAGAGTACATGCCGGGGATGGCGGTCCTGTGTACCCGCCTGCCCCTATAAGAAGACCTACTATAACTGGCAAAGCGGAAAATCTGAGAAATGTATCCTGTGTTTTCCCCGTATGGAAACAGGCCAGCCCTCTTCATGTTTTCATTCCTGCGTAGGGAGAATCCGCTATTTCGGTGTACTTCTCTATGACGCCGAGCAGATAGAAAAGGTTGCAAGCTCTTCACAGGAACAGTTGATAGAGGCACAGAGAAACATGATTCTTGATCCTAATGATCCCAACGTTATAAAAGAGGCAAGGCGCAATGGAGTCCACGACTCTGTAATAGACTACGCCCAGAGATCTCCTGTGTACCGGTTCGTAAAGGAATGGAAGATAGCCCTTCCCCTTCATATCGAATTTCGAACTCTTCCGATGCTATTTTACGTTCCGCCCATGTTACCTGTTATGGCTACGAAAAAGAATGATACCCTATGCAACAACTCGACTGAAGAAGACCTCTTTCAGGATATCGAACAGGCCCGGGTGCCGATTAAATACCTGGCGAATCTCTTTGGGGCAGGAGATGAAAATGTTGTGCGTAATGCCTTGAAAAAGCAGAAATCGGTAAGGATGTACCGCCGTCATGTAACAGTGGGTGACATCGATGCCTCGATCGTAGATCAGGCCCTTAAGGAAGCAGACTGCAGCCGGGAAGAAGCAGAAGCGATTTTCCGGCTCACCTCCCTCTGTACCTTTGCTGATCGATTTGTCCTTCCGCCGGCCAACAGGGAGGAGTCTATATCTGAGGTCAGTGATCCTCTTGTCCATAAAAATGAAGTTGGCTTCGGCTTTCTGCAAAGGGGGAAAAGAGGGGCATGAATATAGTGCAATCGCAAGAATTATATGATCTTCTGTGCGGTCTTGTTGCCTATCCTGATGAAGATTACCTAAATAAGGTCCGCCATTGTATCGATCTCCTGCAAGAGGAGCATCCCGGGAGCGTGGAGGGGTTCCGCTCTTTTGCTTCCGAGGTTGAGAAAATGAACGTTACAGAGCTGGAAGAATTTTACACGAGGACCTTTGATATTAATCCTGTCAGTGCGCTGGAGATAGGATGGCACATTTATGGAGAGCAATTTGAACGGGGTGCATTCCTGGTCAATATGCGTGAATTGTCAAGAATTCTCGGTGTTGAGGAATCGAGTGAATTGCCGGATCATCTGACCCATATACTTACCCTCTTGGGGAGAATGGAGCAGGAAGATGCGGACATGTTCGTTGCCACATATCTGCTGCCGGGCCTAAAAAAAATGCTGGCCGGATTTGCCGGCAAGGGAAACGTTTATGAGAATGCGTTAATAACTATTAGAGATGTGCTTGCAGAGAGGCACATCAAGAAGAAGGGAGAAGAATGATGGGTTACCTGGATATATTTTTGTTTGCGGTCTTACCCTATGTTGCATTGGTAAGCATTGTGGTGGTGTCATACCTCAGATACAAGATGCAGAGGTTCTCCTACTCGAGCCTCTCATCACAATTTCTTGAGAATCGTTCCCATTTCTGGGCACTCGTTCCCTTCCATTATGGAATAATCGTTGTCCTGCTCGGACATCTTGTTGCTTTCCTGATTCCCAGGTCGATTTTAATTTGGAATGCTCAACCAATGCGTCTGTTTGTTCTGGAGGTATCCTCCCTCATCTTTGCCATACTTGCCCTGGCAGGGATAGTGGGTGCCATGGTCCGGAGGAATTCCGATTCGAAAGCTGCTATCGTTACCAGCCAGACCGACTGGATCCTTAATGCTCTGTTACTCCTTCAGATTATCACGGGAATTGTGATTGCCGTTTTTATGAGTTGGGGTTCATCATGGTTTGCGTCTTCGGCGTCACCATATCTCTGGTCTCTGGTGATACTAAGCCCGGAGCTTTCCTATATCAGCACCATGCCTTTTTTTGTGAAACTTCACATTGTGGGCGCATTTGTCATTATTGGCTTCTTCCCCTTTACCCGACTTGTTCATATTCTGGTGACACCGCTCCACTACTTTAATCGTCAGACACAGGTGGTAAGATGGAATTATGATAGAGGTTCAATTCGCAATGTCGACTAAAAAATAAAGAAATGGGAGAATCATCATTGCCTTTATCGTGTCCACCTTAATAAGATGATTTTATTTTGGATTCGAAAAGGATGCAGTTTTTGTACATATCTATAATTGAAAGGAGTTAGTAATGGCAAATAT
Source organism: uncultured Bacteroides sp. (assembly GCA_964458155.1). GTDB lineage: Bacteria > Bacteroidota > Bacteroidia > Bacteroidales. The sequence continues at coordinate 1,540 of CAYWGP010000235.1, read as the reverse complement.
TGAAAAGTGGGAAGTAGAGAACCCTGAGTTTTGGGAATCAACGGGGAAAAAGATTGCAACGAGAAATCTATGGATCTCTATTCCAAGTCTTCTCTGCGGGTTTGCTGTATGGTTATACTGGGGTATCATAACCGTGCAGATGCTCAATCTGGGATATCCATTTCAGAAGTCCGAACTCTTCACCCTGATGGCTATCGCAGGATTAACAGGAGCGACATTAAGGATACCCAGCACATTTTTTATCAGGATTGCCGGCGGGCGAAATACGATCTTCTTCACGACCGCCTTGCTGATGCTGCCTGCACTGGGAACAGGGATAGCCTTGCAGGACAAAAATACACCGATATGGGTATATCAGATTCTTGCATTATTATCGGGGTTTGGCGGCGGCAACTTCGCTTCTTCCATGTCCAATATCAGTTTCTTTTTTCCTAAAAAGGTCCAGGGGACTTCACTGGGACTGAATGCAGGTCTGGGTAATTTTGGTGTAACCACAATGCAGATTCTCGTGCCTTTGGGAATGACCTTTGGTATTTTTGGAGCATTAGGGGGAGATTCACAGACGCTCGTTAATACCAGTGGTACGCTTATAGGAAAGATACCTGCCGGGACAGAGACATATATTCAGAATGCAGGGTTTATCTGGCTGCTGTTTTTAATTCCTCTTGCCTTTGCCGGGTGGTTCGGGATGAACAATCTCGTCACAAAAACAGTCACTCCGGACCCCGGCTCCCCAATAAGTTCCTTTGTAAAGATTTCCGGCCTTCTGGGCATCGGATTCGTTACCGCAGCGACCGGACTCTACTTAATGTTGCCACCACCCACAGGTTTGGCACTCCTCAATAAATGGATTGTATTACCGCTTGTTATTGCGGCAACTGTCCTTTTAATGAAGTATTTGACGAGAGGAGCGCTTCAGGAAAACCTGAAACGTCAATACAAGATTTTTGACAACAAACACACATGGGTCATGACCGTTATCTACACCATGACGTTCGGTTCCTTTATCGGGTATTCTGCTGCCTTTCCACTGGCCATTAAGGTCATATTCGGTTTCACTCACGTTGCCGGTCCTGATGGTGTGCTGATGCACAATGTTCAAAACCCGAACGGTCCCAGCGCGCTCATGTTTGCATGGATGGGACCTTTCATCGGGGCATTAATACGGCCTGTCGGTGGAAAGATCTCTGACAAGGTAGGTGGAGCAAAGGTCACTCAGCTATGTTCAATAGTCATGATTGCCTGTGCTCTGGGTGTCGCATATTTCATGAAAGCGGCTTATGCATCAGCCACTCCTGAGCAGTATTTCTGGCCCTTTTTCATACTTTTCATTCTCCTTTTTACTGCTACCGGCGTTGGAAACGGTTCTACCTTCAGGACTATCGCTGTGGTGTTTGATGCAGAGCAGGCCGGGCCTGTACTGGGCTGGACATCGGCTGTTGCCGCCTATGGCGCATTTATAATACCGAAGGTCTTCGGTGAACAGATTAAGGCAACTACACCGGAATATGCATTGTATGGTTTTGCAGTATTTTATTTT
>CAYWGP010000234.1:0-3336 GCA_964458155.1 uncultured Bacteroides sp. | reverse complement strand
ACTTCTTCAACTGCCTCCTCAACAACAGGCTCTTCGCTTGCAGCAACAGCTTCTTCAGCAACTTCTTCAACTGCCTCCTCAACAACTGCCTCCTCAACCAGGGCTTCAGCTACATCTTCTGCAACATCTTCTTCCCCAGCTACCGCTGTATCAACTGCTGCAGCTGGATCTTCAACTTTCTTCTTGCTTCCTCCACGACGGCGACGGCTTGCTGACTTCTTGCTTGCAGCTTTTTCGGCCAGCAGGTTCTCGTTAAAGTCAACCAGCTCCATTATGCACATGTCGGCATTATCTCCCAGGCGGTTACCCAGCCTGATGATCCGTGTGTAGCCACCCGGACGGTCACCCACTTTTACAGAAACCTCGCGGAAAAGCTCCGTTACAGCCTCCTTATCCTGCAAATAGCTAAAAGCCATCCTGCGGGAATGGATTGAATCGTCCTTGCTCCTTGTGATTAAAGGCTCGATAAATCTTTTAAGTGCCTTGGCTTTGGCGGTAGTCGTTTCGATCCGCTTGTGCATAATCAGCGAACTTGCCATATTGGATAACATGGCCTTTCGGTGTGCACTCGTCCTCGATAAGTGATTAAAATTCTTCCTATGTCTCATTGCAATTAATCCTTGTCCAGTTTGTATTTAGTTGTATCCATGCCGAAGGTCAGGTGCATGTTCACCAGAAGCTCTTCAAGCTCGGTGAGTGACTTCTTTCCGAAGTTCCTGAATTTCAGCAGGTCATTCTTGTTGAATTTCACCAGGTCGCCCAGTGTATCCACCTCGGCAGCTTTCAGGCAGTTCAGTGCCCTGACAGAAAGATCCAGGTCGACCAGCTTGGCTTTTAGAAGCTGGCGCATATGCAGTACCTCTTCGTCGAACTCCTCGTTTGCGAATTTCTCATCGGTATCGAGGGTGATCTTCTCATCGGAGAAGAGCATGAAGTGGTAGATAAGAATCTTAGCAGCCTCTTTGAGCGCCTCCTTGGGATGAATGGATCCATCGGTTTGAATCTCAAGCACCAGTTTCTCGTAGTCGGTCTTTTGCTCAACACGATAGTTCTCAATGTTGAACCTGACGTTCTTAACGGGTGTAAAGATAGAGTCTACTGCGACCAGTCCAAACTCAGCCTCTGCAGGCTTGTTCTCGTCTGCCGGAACATATCCGCGTCCCTTGCTGACAGATACTTCCATCTGCAGTTTCACGTCCTTTTCCATGTGACAGATCACAAGCTCGGGATTCAGCACTTTGAATCCGCTGAGGAAACGCTGCAGGTCTCCCGCCTTGAACTCTTCCTGACCGGTGATGGTAACGACAACCTTCTCATCGTTCACATCGTCGATCTGCTTTTTGAAGCGTATCTGCTTCAGATTCAGAATAATTTCTGTAAGATCTTCTATCACACCGGTGATGGTGGAAAACTCGTGCTCAACACCATCAATCTTAATGTTGGTAATGGCATACCCTTCCAGGGAAGAGAGCAGGATGCGCCTGAGGGCGTTCCCTACGGTAATACCATAGCCGGGCTCGAGAGGTCTGAACTCAAATTTACCATACCTGTCATCTGCTTCAAGCATGATGACCTTATCTGGTTTTTGAAAAGCTAAAATGGCCATAATAGGAATGTGATTATATTATTTTGAATAAAGTTCAACGATGAGCTGCTCCTTAATGTTCTCTGGGATATCCTCCCGCTCAGGGCGGTTCAGGAATTTACCGGTCATGGAAGCCTCATCAAATTCCAGCCATGATGAAGATCCGTATCTGGCTGTACTAAGTGCATCGGTAATCACTTCAAGTGATTTCGAACGCTCCCTGACACCAACACTGTCACCAGGCTTGAGCGTGTAAGAAGGAATATTGACGATATCACCGTTTACGGTAATATGCCTGTGAGTAACAAGCTGACGGGCACCCGCACGTGTGTTTGACAGACCAAGTCTGAAAACCACGTTATCGAGCCTGGACTCCAGCAACTGAAGGAGCACCTCACCGGTTACACCCTTACTCCTGGAAGCCTTGTCAAACATATTCCTGAACTGCTTCTCCAACACACCATATGTATACTTGGCCTTCTGCTTCTCTTTCAACTGAATACCATATTCAGAAGCTTTGCGTCTTCGTTTGTTGTTCCCGTGCATTCCCGGGGGATAGTTCTTTTTTTCGAACGATTTATCGGTCCCGAAAATGGGATCTGAAAATTTACGAGCAATTTTGGTTCTTGGACCTCTGTATCTTGCCATTTATTTATCTAATTAATTGTTTATAATCCTCAACAGCCTGGCTCTTACCTTAGGCTGAATTATACCCTCCGCCTTTTGGCAGGACGGCAGCCGTTATGCGGCAGCGGTGTCACATCCACAATTTCCATCACCTCTATGCCAGAAGCATGAATGTTACGGATAGCACTTTCCCTTCCCGATCCTGGGCCCTTTACGAATACTTTCACCTTTCTCAGGCCCAGGTCATAAGCCACCTTGGCGCAGTTCTGTGCTGCCATCTGCGCAGCATAGGGAGTATTCTTCTTCGAACCCCTGAAACCCATTTTACCTGAAGAGGCCCAGGAAATCACCTGGCCCTGGTTGTTGGTCAGGGAGATAATAATATTGTTAAAGGAGGCGTGTATATGCGCCTGCCCTGTAGCTTCAACCTTAACTGTTCGCTTTTTTGACGATCCTGTCTTCTTAGCCATATCCTCTTAACTCTTATTTGGTTGCTTTCTTTTTATTTGCTACGGTCTTTTTCCTTCCCTTTCGGGTGCGGGCATTGTTCTTGGTACTTTGTCCACGTGTAGGAAGTCCGATACGATGACGGATACCACGGTATGAACCAATGTCCATCAGTCGTTTGATATTCAGCTGAACAGATGATCTGAGTTCACCTTCAACTTTAAACTCTTCAGATTCATTAATCTGCTTCCTGATTGCTGCAATCTGGTCATCATTCCAGTCTTGCACTTTGATATTGCGATCGACGCCTGCAGCATCAAGAATGGATTGCGCACGGCTGCGACCAATACCATAAATGTAGGTCAGGCTTATTTCACCTCTTTTGTTTTTGGGCAGGTCAACACCAACTATTCTAGCCATAATGCTTTCTTGTTTTTTTTTATAATTTCCTTATCCCTGGCGTTGTTTAAACTTGGGATTCTTCTTGTTAATTACGTACAAGCGTCCCTTCCTTCTGACGATTTTACAGTCGGCGCTACGCTTTTTAACAGATGCTCTAATTTTCATGTCTTCTATATATAATATACTAAGTATCATGAAGGTAAGAGCATCTGTAAAAAAGCGCAGCGCTGACTGTAAAATAGTCAGAAGGAAAGGACGCTTGTACGTTATTAATA
>CAYWGP010000233.1:0-9105 GCA_964458155.1 uncultured Bacteroides sp. | reverse complement strand
TCATCGGTATGGGCACTTTCATCGGCTGCAATTCGCAGTCCAAGGTCGCCCACCAGAATATCCTTATGCTCGGGGAAGGGTTCCTCAACTACGGCAATCTGATCGAAGGCCCCGATCTTCTTTGCATGGTCCAGCAGCCGGAGCAGGGTCTCCTTCTTTTCGTAGCGGCCGTTGGCATCAAAGTAGTAGGGGAGCTTTCCGTTAGCCGACCAGGGAGTCTCCCGGTGACCGATGGCTTTGTGTATGGCCGAAAGACGTTCCTTGTCTTTTTGCAGCATTTCCTCCTGGGTGCCGGGCTGACCAATCTTGATTTTCATAAAGAAATAGCCTTCGTCAACCGCCTCTTCTATTTCGCCGATGGGAACAGAATAGGCCATCAGGGGAATACTGGCCACCTGTTTATGGTGGTAGGAGAGAGCAGGCCGGTAAACCTCAGGGATCATATCATCGAAGTTATCTATTCCGTTCTCTGCCGCATGCAGGAGCCAGGCTGCATTGTCTACCCCCACCAGGGCATTCAGGGCAAAGGTCTTCCTGAGATCCGGGTTGCCCGTGATAGTTTTACCGTATTCATAAACTTCCTCCAGGATCTCTTCAAGCAAATCTACCGGACTGTAAAAGCTGCGACCCTTACATATCTGCAGGGCCCGCTCGCTGATGTTGTACATAAGTGCATTGCCTGCAGATTCGGAATGAGAGGCAAATACAGAAGCATCTGACCAGAGCACGCTCTGGGTACAGAGTCCGAGTCTCGCCACCCCGGATGTGCTTTTCATCATGGCCATGGTCTGCCAGATCTCACTCATATAGCCTCCCTTGAAACCAAAGGGGCGGATCAGCGGCTCCCTTTCAAAATTGGAATCCACCGCTTCGATGCTAAGCTCCCCGGGTTTTTTCCTGCCGGATGCCCATGTTAGCCCGGGTTGCATAGCAGAGATTCCAGCTGTGGCAGCAGCAGCTGTGTGCAGATATTCTCTCCGGGATAATTTCATGATCAGAGATATGTTTTTAATGAGGCAAGGTCCTTGCGCATCAGTTCAATGGCCCGTTCTTTCTTTTGCTCCACGCTCATGTCCTTGCCGGTGAACATGGGGTACTCCATATGTATGGTGATGGGGCCGTGTATATGCAGCTCCTTCAGCAGTTCAAAGTAGGATTTAAAATCCACAATCCCCTCTCCCACAGGCACGTAAACCTCCCTGGCCTTTCCATCTCTTTCTCCCCATTTGAAGTCCTTGATCACTATGCAGCGGATATGGTCCTTTAGCACTTTCAAGCCCAGGGGCCAGGAACGGTTCCCCTCTGCCGTAGCATGACAGATATCATACTGGCAGCCGGTCCATCTTGGATCCATGTCTTTGATTACCTCCCAGAGGTCCCAGACCGGGGCACCGAAATTGCTGCCTGCATGGTTCTGGTAAGCCCCGTGGATATTATATTTCTCGTTGAGCCGTGCTAGTCCGGTCATTTTTACCTTAAACTTTTCCAGGTTATCCGCCATGGATATGGCAGGGTCGTATGTATAATAATCCATGCGGTAATAGCTGATCCCCATCTCCGAGGCCACCTGCAGGACCTTTTCGCTGAGCGGATCGTCGGGGTCGGAAATCCCGGAGGCCATCATTTCGATCGTCAGCCCTGCTTTTTCAAAGGCTTTCACTGCCAGGGGCAGGTCGCGCGATACATTCTCCGGCAGGACATGTCCCCCGGGTCTGACAGTCAGATCCGCTCCATTCATCCCTGCAGCAAGACATGCATCTGCTGCCTCCTCGTAGTCCAAAAACTGCAGGTGCTTGGAGAAAAAGTTAATGCTCCAGTTATCACCTGCTTCACCTGCCAGGTTCAGCAGCTTTGCATTTAGTGTGGGTGCAGCAGCCAGACCGGCAGCAGCCAGACCCGTTTTTTTAATAAAATCTCTCCTTTTTACAGAGTCCATGGCTCACGGTATTGATAGTGAAGTAAATCATTGGCTTTATCGCTGTTGGTGATCCTCTCGGCCACCGGATCCCATTCAATCCTCATATTCATAGCCAGGGAAATGTTGGCCAGGTGGGCAAAGCAGGTGGAACGGTGTCCGTCCTCCAGCCTACACAGCGGTTCCTTGCCCGTCTGAATGCATTCTATAAAGTTGTTTACCAGGTTGGCCGTACTATCCTCCTTGATCTGCAGGTCGCCATGGCCCTGTTCACCCTCCACTTTTGCAGATGTTGCCTCCACCAGTTTCTCCCAGGTCTGAAACTGTCCGGGCTTTGCAGGAATCACCCGGTATCCATCCTGACTGGCCAGCAAAGTGCCTTTGGAACCATTCAGCTCAATCTCACCCCCGGCGATACCTCCTCCGCTGCTGGCTTCGTGGATGCTGAACTGAACAATGCACCCGCTTTTAAACTCGAACAAAACCTCCATGGTATCGGGTATGTCACGGTCGTCATTTACAGCGTATTTGCCACCATGGGCGCTTATGGCCACCGGGGCGCTTTCCCCGATCAACCAGCGTATCACATCCATGTAGTGCACTCCCCAGTTACCCATCTGGGAAGAATACTCGCTCCACCAGCGGAAGGTGTAAGGAGCAATGTTATACTGGTAATCGCGGTAGGGGCGGGGCCCAAGCCACATGTCCCAGTTGAAATCGGAAGGGGGAGCTTCGGGCATCATCTTTCCGATCCCATCGGGAAACATATTACTGATACGAAGGGCCCGGGCTGTGCTTACCTTTCCGATTAGTCCGCCCGGCACCTCTTTGGAAAGTGTCTGGAAGATGGACGATCCGCGACGGTTAAGACCAACTGCACAGACCCTGCCGGTACGGTTCCGGGCCTCCACCAGGGCCCTGCCTTCTTTGATGGTGATTGTGAGGGGCTTCTCCACGTATACATCCTTCCCGGCTTCCATGGCCTGGATGGCCTGAATGGCATGCCAGTGATCGGGGGTGGCAATGCAGACCGCATCAATGTCTTTTTGCTCCAGCATCTTCCGGAAATTGGAGTAGCGTTTTACCTCAATACCAAAGCCCTCACCCATACGAGGCACCTTCCCCGAATCCAGGTACCTTTTATCTACCTTGGAGCGATCGCGCAAAATATAGGGTTCATATACATCACAGAGTGCTGCAATTTCCACATGAGGATTTTGCATAAACAGATTCAGCAGCTGGGAGCCCCGGTTTCCGACGCCGATAAAGCCCATTCGGATCTTTTCACTGGCACCGTTACGAACCGGGCTCCTGGCCGATAAGGTATGAGCCCCGACAGTGGTTCCGGCAGTAATCATTCCTGTTTTATGAACGAATTCTCTTCGGGAGATGGGGGGAATTTTCATGCGTCTGGTTTTATTTAAATAATTGAATTAATTCTAAATATAGAATTATTGCAGCTAGAAATGAAAAGAAATTCTATTGACCTGGTCCCGGGGGATTTGAAAACGTAAATGGAGGCTGAGCATGGTTGATACAGAGTGGATATATATGTATCTTTAATCTGATATTCAATTAGTAAGGAATGAGATATGAACGAAGACCAATTCTTTCAGACAAGTGATAATATTGTCCCGTCCGGCCGGCATTTATCACGGCGTGACTTCCTGAAGATTTCAGGCTGTGGTGTTTTTATATTCTTAACGCCTGGAGCTTTCGGTTCTGTTGCTCTGCAGCAACGCGGCAGATCTTATCCCTCCGACTTCAATGCATATCTGCGGATTGGTGATGATGGCCGGGTGTCTCTGTTTTGCAGTAAAATTGAAATGGGGCAGGGGATCATTACATCCATGGCACAGATGCTGGCGGAAGAGCTCGATGTGACGCTTGGATCGATAGATATGGTGATGGGAGATACCAGGCTGTGCCCCTGGGATAGCGGCACTGTAGGCTCACGCAGCACGAAATATTATGGGCCGCCACTTCGAAGGGCTGGAGCTGAAGCAAGGGCTGTATTACTGCAGCTGGCATCAGAACACCTGAATACAACACCTGAGGATTTGCTTGTTAAAAATGGGGTAGTCAGTGCTATTGGGAATGCAGCAAATAAAGTGGCATACGCAGAGCTGGTAAAAGGAAAGCAGATCGACCGGCACTTATCCGGCGTGCCGATAAAGTCTGTTTCGGAACATACTGTTTCCGGCAAACCGACCAGGCGAACCGACGCCGGGCTAAAGGTGACGGGCCAGGCAAAATTCGCAGCAGACATTGTACTACCGGGTATGTTGCATGCAAAAGTCCTTCGGCCGCCTTCCCATGATGCCACCCTGGCATCTGTCGATGTATCCGGAGCTATGAAAGCTCCCGGTGCGCTTGTGATTCAGGAAGACGGTCTGATCGCTGTGCTGCATGAAAGGACAGAGCTGGCAGAAAATGCCCTCGCACTGGTGTCTGCCAGATGGAATGAATCTGAGCCGCAGGTTGATAATCAATCTGTTTTCGATTATCTGAAAAAGGCTGCCCCCGATGGCAGTGTTCATGTGGAAAAGGGCAGTCTCCCCGGAGGGCATGCCGCAGCAAATCAGATAGTCGAATCGGAATTCTATAATCACTATGTTGCCCATGCTCCCATAGAACCCTATGCGGTATTGGCACATGTAGAGGAGGACCGGGCAACTGTGTATGCATCGACGCAGGCTCCTTTTCGCGTGCAGGCAACAGTAGCAGATACGATAGGAATACCGGAAGAGAATGTTCATGTAATTACTCCATTTTTGGGTGGGGGCTTCGGTGGTAAAAAATCAGGTCAGCAAATCAGCGAGGCTGTAAGACTATCCAAAATTACCGGGCGTCCTGTACAACTGGCGTGGACAAGGAAAGAGGAGTTTTTTTATGATACCTTTCGTCCGGCGGCCATGGTTCAACTGGAATCTGGATTGGATGCGGAAGGCCATATCACCTTCTGGGAGTGCGATCTCCTGTTCACCGGTTCGCGAAGCTCGGAACCAATTTACAACATTCCGCATTTCCGTGTAAAAACGCGGTCCAGGAGAAGTGCACATCCCTTTGGTACGGGTGCCTGGCGGGGCCCTGGAAGCAACACAAACGTTTTTGCAATGGAGTCACATACCGATATTCTTGCGCGGGCAGCAGGAATGGATCCGCTGTTGTTTCGCCTGCATAACCTGAGGGACGAACGCATGATTCATGTTCTCAGTGAAGCTGCCGATAAAGCCGGACATCGTTTTACCAGGGATCCCGGCGGAATGGGATACGGCATCTCGTGTACAAATTATCTGAATACCTATGTGGCAACCATTGCACAGGTATATGTGAATAGATCCACCGGAGAGGTGAAGGTAGAACGCGTTGTTTGTGCCCAGGACATGGGTGAGATTATTAACCCGCAGGGCGCGAAACTTCAGATAGAAGGCGGAATTACCATGGGCCTCAGCGCTGCACTGTCTGAAGAAATTGAATTCAGAGGCTCAAAAATACAGACAGAAAACTTTGATAATTACCAGATTACCCGGTTCACCGGTGCGCCGCCCATAGACGTTATACTGATCGATAAGCCTGAACTGCCACCCCAGGGTTGCGGAGAGCCGGCAATTACGACAGTTGGTGCAGCACTTGCCAATGCAATTTACGATGCTGTCGGGGCCCGGGTATATACCCTGCCAATGACAGCGGAACGGATTCTGGCTGCGATGGATTCATAAAACACGAAAATAAGAGAAGAGACAGGCTTGATTTAATACTCAGGGGAAGTTAAAGCGCATAGAAAATAAGAAATCCCATACCGAAGTTAAATCCGGCGTGAGTGAGTATGGGTCCAAGGATGCTTCCGCTTTCCTTTCTGACATGGTTGAATACCATGCAGGTAAAGAACATGGCAGTCAGCCACAGCAGGGCAGGAAAAGGAAGCAGCTTCCAGCCTGCCACGGTATAGACAATCCCGAAATGAGCCAGGTGGGTCAGAGCAAAGGCAGCACTATCGGCCATGGAGGCTTTCCTTTCTCCCAGTCCGGGCTTAAAAGCCTGGTGAACCAAACCCCGGTAAAAAAGTTCCTCGCCAATGGGACTGAAGGTCATCACGATGATCATATAGATCAGGAAGTAGAGCGCCGAAGAATTGTCGGTGCCTGCCAGGGTAGCGATGTATACAAAGGGATTTGAGATATCCGGTCCGAATGCCAGCCTGGTGATGGCAAAGAGCAGCAGGCACATGCCGCAGCCCAGAAGGAAGCCCCATACCAACCATAATGGCCGGGTGCTTTTGCGGATCCCCATCTCCCGCCGTCCTGCTTTTTTCAGGAATATCAGCGGAGTAAAACACATAAGGGTGAATACTATGGACAGCCATTGTGATTGTCCGCTTACATAAGACTTGAGTACCAGGATAAACCTGGGAATTCCGAACAGAAGTACTAGGAAGATACCAAGTACCCACTTGCTGGGGAATACCCGGTCCCAGGGCCAGCGATAAAGCGATGGAGATTGCATGCATTCAAGATAGTGAAAAGAACAATATAGCCTGATTATTGTCTATTTCCCATACCGGGAATAGGAAGAATAAATTGAAATACGAAGAGAAATATATCAAGTATAAGGATCGCATAGTATTTGGCAAACAGGCTATGCCTTATTTTGACAGAATGCCAAAAGAGTATATCGAAGATGAAGCTTGCTTTGTATTTGTCAATGAAGGGGAGGTTTCTGTGCGTTCACAGAATGATTACATGGATCTGAATAAGAATCATGCCCTCCTTGCGAAGTGTTTAAATTACTTCTTTGAAACCAGTAAGGGTCAAAGTAAGAGCGGTGAGGGTGTTGAAGTAATTGCAGTTATTCTCTATCCTTCACTGGTGGAGGAATTATTTGAATTTGACCTCTCACAATCTGATTACTCTCTTGACTACAATCTCAAAAAGGTTGAGGTAGATCGTTTGCTGAGGAACTTCAAGGAGAGCATCAGTATTCTGCTCGATAATCCCGAATTAGCTGATGAAAGTATCATAAGAACAAAACTGAAAGAGTTTGTATTACTGGTGGCAAAATCTCAGGAGGCACCTTCTCAGCTGGACTTCTTAGCCGCTCTTTTTAAACCACTTCATATTGAGTTCAAATCAACAGTTCAGCACAATCTCTATGCAAACCTGTCCCTGGATGAACTGGCCAGGCTTTGTCATTTGAGCACATCTTCATTTAAAAGGAAATTCCAGGAGGTATATAATGCCAGTCCCGGGAAATATATTGCACGAAGGAAGATTGAAAAAGCAGCCACATTGCTTAAAAGAGAGGAATCACGTGTTTCGGATATTGCATATGATGTAGGCTTTGATTCCCTGGCCACTTTTCATCGAAATTTCACTGCTGTTTACGGAAAATCTCCCTCAGAATACCGTTTGAGCTAAAATGAGAAGTCTTTGGGCTAATACGATAAAATCAGTATCCCCATTTTGATGAAATTTACAGCATATAAATAAAAATTTTATACGATGAACAAAAGGATATTAATTACAGGAGCCAATGTGGGATTAGGAAAGGAATCTGCACGTCAATTGGCAATGATCGAAGGAACTGAAAAAATTTACCTTGCATGCAGAAATCTCACCAAAGCCCGGGAGGCCTTACGGTCTCTTGAAAAATCTACGGGGAAGTCAGTATTTGAGATTGTAATCATGGATGTATCTGATCCGAATTCTGTACGATCGGCTGTAGAGGGTTTAAATGAGCCCATCGACGCATTGATCATGAATGCCGGCGGCATGGGGGGCAAAAGTCCCATGAAGAGGAACTCCGATGGCGTCACTTCATTGTTTGCTACCAATGTGCTTGGACATGCGGTCTTACTGAATGAGCTAATAAAAGCTAAAAAGCTTACAAAGGTTGCTTTATACGCCGGTTCAGAAGGCGCAAGGGGTGTTGAAGAAATGGGAATGCCGCGCCCCAGTTTGAATACTTCTTCGGCAGATGAATTTGCATCCGTAATTGACGGGACTTTATTTGAAGAGGATACAGATCCCATGGAGGCCTATGGTTATGTAAAATACACTGCCGCCATGTGGATGTCTGCCGAAGCTCGTAAGAATCCGGATATTCGGTTTATAACAATGAGTCCCGGGTTTACCAAGGGAACAGCTGTTATGAATGATCTTCCGCCAGCCAAAAAATTAATGTTTAAATATATAATGATCCCCATCGTGGCACCTTTGAAAGGAATGGTTCATAAATTAGAAAAGGGAGCCGGACGATTTGTAGATGGGATCAATAATGAATCTTTTCAAAGTGGTGTATTCTATGCGAGCAAAGCGAACCGTCTTGTGGGACCTGTCATAGATCAGAGCATTTTATTTGAAGATTTAAAGAACACAGCCTATCAGGATAATGCCCATGAAGCAATCCAGAGATATGTACAGTAGAGCCAGTCATACCCGGCTAAAAGCCTTTGATTTCCATCAAGGGCTTTTTTTTATGGATAGCCATCCAGTTTCCGGCAGGATCTATAAACCAGGCAGATTTGCCTGGCCCCTGCTGGGAGATACCTTTCTCATTTGAACTTCAACGGCAGGGAAGCATAAAAAATGATTGCTCAGGGCAGGTGATCAGGTTTACCTGAGGTATCGTTACTGCCGAGTATCCCCCGTCTCTGATTGACGTTGGGGACGGTTTCTTTTTTCTGCCAGATAGAAAGAAATGTGTGCTTTCCGGGCAGTTGAACAATTCGCCAAAAGGAAAAACGATTTCTATGGTAAACTGGAGGCTATAATACTTGAAGGTACCATATATGAGAAAGAGTCTCAATTGTGGCTTGCCTTTGCCATTTTTACAGCGCACCATTTCCTGGAAGGCCGGATGAAAAGCATGATCCGTAAAAGCTGATATCTATTCCTCAACCTTTCTCTTCCTTGATTATGATTAAAGGATGGACTAACTTAAGGGCTATTTCGAAAACCCAGCTAATATGAAATTATCAACTCACCACCGGATTGGAACATTTATTTTCTGGTTTGCCCAGATAGTAGGAGGGGTAACAATCCTGGCTTTAATCTTATTTTTCGCATCAACTCTGATCAGTGAGTTGCTTGATAAACTTATTACCATAAAAGAGGATTATTCTTTATTTCTGCTTTTATTCGGGGAAGTGTTAATAGCAGTAGCTTTTAAAATTTCGTGGCGAAAAAAAC
>CAYWGP010000232.1:0-10331 GCA_964458155.1 uncultured Bacteroides sp. | reverse complement strand
ACGAAGGTGAAAACAACGAATGGATGCAGTTTGAACTCCTCGGTGATGCGGGTATTGATTATGTCAGGATTGGATACAATGACGTAGCCGGTGAAGCTGATGCGCACATGTTGGTCATTGATCATGACACCAGGGGATATGAACCTATTCTTGATGAAATAGATGGTGATCCGCATCCAACTGAACTTTATATTGATGGAACTGATTATAACATGAGGTATTTTTCCGACATCCTCCGCTTCAGCACCGAGGATACCATCGACGTGGGATACCGGCTATACAGCATTGAATTTAATGTGGTGGCTGCTCAGCCCAAACCTCCAGCTGTTGTGTCAACCACTCCCGCAGATAAAGATTCAACGACCAGTACGGTTGCTGATGATTATATTATCCAGTGAGATGCGACCATGGACCAGGCGACTACAGAAGCTGCTGTAAGTTTCACACCCAGTGTTGCGAACAGGGCAGATACCTGGAGTACAGGTGAAGCAGGAGATATCCAGACCATCTCTTTTGATGACCTGGAATTTGAAACCTGGTATACGGTGGTGGTCTCAACTGCTGCACTGGGTTCCAATGGCCTGAACAAGCTTGAGGCAGATACCTTTATGTTCAAAACCCTGCCGGAGCCTCCCGAGGTTGTTAATACCTTCCCTGCGAATCTGGCTGAAGAAGTTCCAATCAATTCTCCCATGAGCATTGAGTTTTCGAAAGCCATGATCGCAGACAGTGTGGAAAAAGCCATTTCATTTAATCCCGCACTTGTGATCAACTCTTACGTCTGGAGCGAGGATATGAAAACCGTCTATATCATGACCGCTGAGATGGTTCCCAGCAACATGTACTTCGGAACGGTGGAGGTAGTGGCGACAGATGACTTTGGTACCCAGATGTCGGAACCCTACGTTTGGGCCTTTACTACTTCTCTGACAACTTCAGTTGAAGCCAATTTAGCGGATAATGTGGTCTTTTATCCCAATCCGGCCTCAGATATACTGACCATTCAAGGGATGGATGTGGCTACCGTCAGGATATACAGCCTCACCGGAAAGCTGATGAAAGAGTTTTACAATAGCTCTGTAGTGAGTGTAGGTGATCTTCAGGCAGGAGTTTATGCAGTGTTAGTGTCTGACAGAGAGGATAATCAGGTGAGGAAAATGATCGTAGTTGAATAAAATGAACTCTACAGTGTAGATCGTTTCCACCTGGCCGCATAAGCGGTCAAGCGGAAATTTCGCAGGGAGACCGTCTTATTTGTATATTTAAGGCGGTCTCTTATTTACCTTTAGCCCGAGCGCACTTTTAGATAGAAACACATGAGAAACTATATACTGGTTTTTTGTTTGCTATTTGCCTCTGCTTTATCCGGACAGTCACCAAATATTGTGATTATTGTCAGTGATGACCAGAGCTTTAACAGCATCGGATATACCAGCCAGGGAGCTGTATACACGCCGACCCTGGATATGCTGGCGCAGAACGGGATGAGGTTCACCAATGCACATCACCCGGTGACCGTCTGTTCTCCCTCGCGATACTCCATACTCACAGGCAAGTATTCAGGAAGATGCCAGGGGGAGGAGTACCTGGAAAGATTTCCCCTGGGGACACTCACCAGAACTGAAAACAATTGTGAGCTCAACGCCACCGAACTTCACCTGGGTAATATTCTGAAAGCAAACGGATACAGAACTGGATTTGTGGGTAAATCTCATATCATGGAACATGATATTCTTTCTTTAGCCAACTGGCCATCCTATGGCCTTCAGACTTATGCCCAGGGAGATGATCCATACGATCCGGCCGTGGATGCAAAAATGAAACACAATCATGATGTTTACCAGTCCATTGTCCGATCTTACGGCTTCGATTACGCGGATGGAATTTACATGGCCAATGTGAAAGAACTGAGAAATGATGCCCTGAATATCCACAACCTGGAATGGACCGTGGACAAGGCCAGGAAGTTCATTGAACAGGAAAAAGACCATCCGTTTTTCCTGTTCTTCAATACCACCCTGCACCATGGGCCCGTACCCTGGGCCCGTAGCGATGGGGTATACTGGAGCAGTTTTGATGCCGATCCCAAATTAACCGGGGAAGGAGTCATTGAAACCCCCTGGGATTTTATGCCTTCCAGGCAGGAAATCCAGGACCAGTACCTTGCGGCAGGTTTCCCTGAAAATCAAGCTTATGCGCTCTTGCTGGACGAAGGGATCAAAGCCATTTACAATAAAATTGTTGAATTTAACCTGGATGAAAACACGCTCATCATATTTATGCCGGATCATGGGATGTGGAGGCACGGCAAAGCCACATTGCATGACTTCGGGTTAAAAGTTCCCATGCTGATGTACTGGAAAGGAACCATTACAGCCGGTTCGGTCTACGACGGACTTGTTCAGACGGTGGATTTTCTTCCCACCATACTTGAACTGGCTGGCATAGAGACACCGGTCGAACTGGAAACGGATGGCATAAGCCTTAAAACCATCATTGAAACCGGAAGCGGTGAGGCCCATTCCTCCTTGTTTGGCGAACTGGGTTATTCCAGGGCAGTAAAGACAAAGGACTGGAAATATATTGCGGTTCGCTACCCCGAGGATGTACAGGACGCCATTGACAGGGGAGAAACTTTTGCCGGCTACCTGGGTGAGATACTCGATTATCCCTACTTGACTCAAAACAGTCATTTGGGACATTATGCCGCGAAGAACAACCCGCATTATTTTGAGCTGGATCAATTGTACGACCTGAATGCAGATTCAGCTGAAACTGTGAATGTTCTGGAGCAACATCCCGGAGTAATTCTTCAAATGCGGGAATTGCTATCGGAGTATCTGCAAGGTTTTGAAAACAGGCCATTTGGAGAGTTTACGCTCACAGCGGCTGATCCTCCCCTGCGTGCGCATACGCCGGTTCCGCAGAATAGTGCAGCTGACCAGGGAGTGACCCAGACCTTGAGCTGGACCAGTGAATTCAAGGCCACCACCCATGATGTCTACTTCGGGACCACAAACCCACCTCCCTTTGTGGCAAACAAGGAGACAAGCGAATTCGACCCTGGGACCCTTGAGAACGGGACGACCTATTACTGGAGAATTGACGAAAAAAATGACAATGGAACAACCACCGGTGATGTCTGGTCATTTACCACCCAATCTGTCCTGGCAGGAAAGGCTGTCAATCCCTTTCCCGCATACAATGCAAGCCATGTCCGGAAAAATACCCTCTTACAATGGGAAGAGGCCAGTCATGCAGTCTCCTACAAGGTGAATCTGGGCACGGGAAGCCTGAAATTCATGGATGAGCTTACAGGCGAAAGCTACGATCCGGGATATCTAAAGAGCAATACCTTTTATTTCTGGCGCGTGGATGCGGTGAATGCTGAAGGAGCTGTTACAGAAGGAGATATATGGATATTTACTACAGCTTACGGGAACATTGCTCCTGAAGCAAATATAGCTGTATCAAGTAGCTCTGATAGCCTCAATTTTGGCGGTGACAATGTGAAGGACGGGATATATCAAACTGTCAATACAGGGGAATGGAAGTCTGACGGGGAGTCAACTCCCTGGCTCGAACTGAGCTGGCCGGCGGATGCCGTTGTGGATCAAATCAATTTATTCGACAGGACCGCATCCTCCTCTCAGATTCTCAATGCGGATATCGAATTCAGCGATGGCAGCGTCATTGAAACGGGTCCCCTGCCTTCGGATGGCAGCAAAAAGAGGATGGATTTTGATCCCAGGGAGATTTCATCATTAAAGCTTACTATTACCGAGGGGACCGGAGAACTGGGTCTGGCAGAAATTGAGGTGTATGATACCGTCATGTACCAGCCCGATGCCGTCATGCTCCCCAGTGAAATGATGGATTTCCGGATCTCTCCCAATCCAGCGCCCTCCAGGCTCATCACCCTTTCAGGACTTTCGGAAGAAAAACAGAATCAGATCTGCATCTACAACCTCTATGGTGAACTGAGCTCTGTGCATCAAGAGGAGGGACCAAACATAGATCTTGATCTTTCACACCTGGGCAGGGGGGTGTATTTTATACAGGTTAACAATGATTTATACAAGCAGACCAGGAAATTGATCATCCCCTGATTATTCCCGGATCACGATCATTTTTGCATGCACCCTGCCCTTCATCTGAAGTTTGAGTAAATACATTCCCGGCATCACCCCTTTCACAGAAAGACTCACTACATGATTTCCAGGATTCATCATTGAGTGCCTGTAAACATCTTCCACCGGACGCCCGGTCAGATCTACGAGGGAGATAGCTATATCCGCTGCGTTCTCGAGGAAGAATTCAATGGATATTTCCGTCCGGGCTGGATTGGGATAGATTCTTATTTCATCCTGGATCTCCGTGTTACTTCCTGTGGAGACTATTTCCTGGTAGCTGGCTTTGACGACCGCCGAACCGGGGCCCATGGTCAGGGTCGTGTTGGGTGCAAGAATATCTTCAAATAAGGGATTGCCGGATTCGATGACCCATTGATCGAATTGTTGATTCCCGGGGGGAGGATCTGCCACGATCTGCACCTTCGTGCCTTCATAATAGCTGCCATCCCCATCCCCTTTCCTGATGGTCAGCGGGTATTTGGCTCCTGCATCGGGATCGACGATCTCAATGGCGTCGATGCGTGTAGTGATGCTGCCTGACTTGAAATTATATATCCTGAACCAGTTGATCGCCCCCAGGTTAGGAGCTTCTCCGGTGATATTTGCTTCGTTCATATTCAGACTGAGGAAATTCCATCCGTTCATCAATCCGCTCAATTTCCAGTGGTACTCATGCTGGTCGGGCCGTCCGGCACTTCCCAGTTCCACCTGGTTGTTTCCCATCAGGGAAGCATCTGATACAAAATACCAGAACTCCAGCCTTCCCGTTCCTTCAGACACCCCTGCATTAAAAGGCGTATCGAATGCCTTTTTGAACTCATCTGTGTTGTTCCCTGAAAACTCAATGCAGCCGGCTCCTTCGCGCTGATCCGCGGTATTAAGGACGAGGGAACCCGAAGAGCCCCAGGCATCCAGGTCATCGCAATCGTCCAGGTAGGCCGCGAACATTTTATAGTCGGCGCTTATTTCGACAGGGCTGTTCCGCACACGGATCTTTGTTCGCATTTCTTTTTCATCTTCTAACAAGGGATTCCCGGCCATTACCTTCCATGCCGAAAAGTCAGTACCTTCGGGTGCTTCATCCGCAACAATTTCTACAATGGCATCTTCAATATACCGGCCGGATCCGCTTCCCTTGTTTACCACCAGTTCGAACTTAACAGAGCCCGAGTTTTTATCAAAAACCTGGACCCCATCCAAACGGCAGATGAGTTCACCCGTTTTCTCGCTTCGAAGGGCAAACCAATCCAAGGCATTCAGATCTGGAGTACCTGCTACGCTGGCTTCACTCGCATGCAATGTAAGCAGGTTCCATCCTGCCGATATGTCATCCACTGCCCAGTTATATGCATCCTCGCCACTGTCTCCCTTACTGCCCAGGGAAATCCGTAAACCATTTGGGGACAGGGTGGGATCAGAGATATAGTACCAGATCCGCAGTGCGGCATCGTACATCGTGAGATTTGAAGGATATGGGGTGGTAAATACTTTTTCAAATTCAGTCTGATGAGCTGATCCCCCTGAAAATTCAATACATCCGCTCCCTTGCTGCATATCGGTGGTATTTAACTCCAGGCTTCCCGAGGAAGTCCAATCTGCTGCGTTATCGCAATCGTCCAGGTAATCTGGATTTTCGCTGACACGGATCAAATGTAAAGGTGTGGGATTGTCTATCCATCCAATTCCCTCTTGTAAAAGGCTCCATTGAAATCTGAATACCCCTTCCGCAGCAGGCGCTGTAATATCAAAGTTGAAGGTTTTACTTTCTCCGGGTGCTATGGCATCGCCTTCTTCCAGTTCCACCACTCCAGGTCCCCAGGTATTCATAGCCGAATCAACGGCATACACCATCCTGTAATTCGCGCCCTTTGTCCAGGTGGTGGTGCCCGTATTCTTCAGCACAATCCCCACCAAAGTGGTGTTCCCCGGAGGCATGGTGGCGGGTACCTCCTGGCCGGCGAATTCCGCGCTGTTGGGGTAGGCGACAATCGGTATCTCCGATGTGAGACTGATCTCATTGCGAAGCATGGCGCTGGCTTCTCCGGTCAAACGCAGGTACCAGTCGCTCGGTAATTTGAAGCCATCCATGTCAAGCGTTACAAATTTCCCTGTGGTGGGTGTCTGGCTGTCATTCTCAGCCAGTTTATAAATCGCTGTTCCTTCATCCACTTCGTCGAACATGGCCACATAAACCATGTTACATCCGGCATCCACGGCATTAAAAAATTGATGCCAGAGGAATTTACCGCCATTCCGCGGTCTTTTGTTTAGTTCACTGGTTCCCTCCTTCAGATTGTACCACGAAAATCCGGGAAAAACCACAGGCATGTAGTCCATATTATTGCTTTGCGTTCTTGCCAGATCGGGTTCGATCTTGGTTTCCCTGAAATTATCAGCACCGGCTATATCCCCATAGCGTCCCACTGCCCAGGGACTCAGAATATCAAATTTTTCATATGCTGCCTGCCACTCTGTGGAATGGGATTGCCACTTATCATCCACACCGCCCTTTAGAGTTACCCGATACGGTTCCGGGGCATCCCTTGTGAACCAGTCGATGATCTCTTCTGCCATGGCCGGGGTGCCGGGCCGGCCGTTGAGTCCAAATCCCCAGATGGAAAGAACCGGACGCCCATTGTGATGCAAATAGTTCGGGCTTTCCAATATCCTGAGATCATCCACCAGGTGCATCCAGTCATTTTTCATCCATTCCACCATGGTTTCGGAATCGCCCCCCGATATATCATACATATTGGCAAAAACCCGCCCATATTTTTCTGCTCCGTACCGCACATTCTGCAATACGGTATCTCTCAAATCTCTTCGCCGGGCAGTGGAACCCAGGAAACGCTGCACAAATACACCATCGATCCCGTAATCCTTCATCCATCTTACGTGGCGTTCAACCGTTTTTCGCGTGTAGGCGCTGTATAATCCGGCGTTGGTCAGGTCCTGATATACAAAATCGGTTTCAAACAACTCATCTGGGTCATATTCCCGCATATCCGGCCACATATCAATGGTGATATTATCTGCATCAATGGAAGGCCCGCCCCAGTGGATCCATCCATAACCACTTCCGTCTCCAGGTGCCGCAAACCAACCCTGGTAGCCGGCCATTACTTTGTTGCTGAGCGTCGTAGGATCGATAACTTCCTGGGATGCCAGCGGGCATAAGCTTGTGCCCAGCAAAAGCAAGATAATGGCCAGACTTCTGTTTTTACTCCCTGAAAGTTTTCTTGAGTGAAAGGCTTTACTTTTCTGCTCATATTTTCTCTGCATACCTTCTCTTTTTCTGATTCCTTTAATCCCTTTTTAATTCCACCGGGGAAGCAGCACTTCCTTCCCCCATTCCTTGTTGGGAAGCTCCCCAAGCTCAAGCTCCAGGGTGGCCCCGGACATGATCTGTTCGTGGGTAATAAATGGACTGAATATTTCCTCCCCATCAATGTATGCCCGATGAATGTATTTTTTTGTTCTGCTGGCTCCGTCAGCTATAACCGTAAATACCTTGCCGTTGTCTAGCTGTATGCTCACCTTCTCAAACACAGGACTGGTAATGGTATAAAAGGGCAGTCCGGGGGTAACAGGATAAATACCCATGGAACTGAGGACCACAAAAGCGGACATCCCCCCGCCATCCTCGTCACCGGGCACACCAAATATATTGTCCTTAAACCAGACATCAAGCAGAAAACGTGATTTTTTCTGTGTTTTCCAGGGAGCACCAAAATAGTTGTAGAGATAGGGTATATGAAATGAAGGTTCATTGCCCATGGAGAACTGGCCCACCATGCCCGTGGAATTGGAACCGTGAACATAGAAGTCCCGTTTACGCATGCCCAGCGGTTCCCTGAACAGTTGATCCAGCCTTGCTTCGGCGCTTTGTTTTCCTCCCAGGAGTTCTATAAGGCCTTTAATATCGTGTTTCACATCCCAGGCGTAGGTCCAGCCGTTATTTTCATCATAGTAATCACGGTAGCCCGGACCCCCATCAGATTTTGGGTTGATCTCTATCCAATCCCCGTTCTCATCTTTTGGCATAAAGAGCCGGTGCTCCGGGTGCCAGAGCTGCTTATAGGCAATAGCCTCCAATGCGAATTCTTCCTGGTCCTTCATTTTCCCAAGTCCAGCTGCAAGTTCCGAGAGTGCCCAGAAATCAAAGCTGATGCCGAGTGATACCGCTACCGCCTGTCTTTTTTCAAAGCCGTCCATCTGGGCTTCTGTCTCTTTTTGACCCGGACCCAGCGCCGGAAAAAATCCATGCTGGTGATAAAAGTCGTCAATGGGCCTGCGGGGAGTTCCCTGTCGCCAGGGTATAAATGTACCCTCCATCAGGTTTTTGCGTATTCCCTCGTATGCTTTTTGCACATCATAATCCCTCAGGCCTTTCCTGTAGGCATCGATAAATATGGCCGAGGAGTGGTAAGCATTCATGCACATATGGTTCCCGTGAACCTGGGGAAAGGTAGGCATCCAGCCACTTTGCTCGTACATCAGGATGTAGGAATTGAGCATGTCGTTCTCCATCTCAGGATCCATGATGGTTCTCAGTGGATGAGCTGCCAGGTAGGTATCCCAGATCCAGTCATCCACGTAGAATGGACGATCACTTTCATGCACCATGCCATCATATCCACTGTAATAATGGCCGTATTCGTTGATATCCACCATGCGCTCAAAGGTGCGATAGAGAGCGGTATAAAACGATCTTTTTTGCGCAAAGCTCCCTCCCTGAACTTTGATCTGACTTAGGGCCTCTTTCCATGCCTGTTTCCCTGCTTGAATCTGCGATTCAAAGCTTTTACCGGCCAACTCTTTTTGGAAGTTGTATTCTGCCTGCTCAAGGCTGATGTAGGAAACCGCATATTTGACAAGAATGGAAGAGGGGGCATCTTCATGAAGTTGAATTGAAAACCGATCCCTGTTCCAGTCCACCCTGGCTCCCCTGACAGCCCTTCCCCCGGGATCCGTGAGTTTGGCAAACACAAATACCTGCATTTCGCGGGTGACTGAATTCAATCCGCGGGTCTTATAGCGAATCTTATCCACCAGCCTGAATACACTTTCCGGTGCTGAATGTCCTCTGAGATCATCAGAACCCTGTATCAAAATGTGCTTATCCGTTCCTGCGGGGAAATCGATCTTGAACATGGCGCTTTTCTTGCCGGGGGTGAAACTGAGGCAGATATCATCTTCAATCAGGTAAGTGGAATAGTGCCAGGGATGCATGATTTCCAGATCATGGTCCATGTACATTTTTTTCTCCACTGCGTTCTCAGATTTACTGCCAGTTGCGACTTTCATCCGGAAAAGTCCTTTGTCCCTGTGCGCGGCAACCTGAAGGGGGAAAGCCTCCACTTCGTCTGAAATGTAATCCTTCTTCTGAGGGATCATCCTGAGCATTTGATTGGGCAGGTGAAAGGTCGGATAGGTGGGCACCAGGAAACGTGACACATTCCCTATGGTGGGATCAATATACAAACTTAGATCCTCCTGCCTCTCTGCCTTTGTACATGATTGCAAGCAAAAAAGAGTCAGCACAGTGGCAAGCCTGAATATAAAAAAGCAGCGAGGGTCTCTACCACGGAAAATCTTCACAGGTATTTTACTAAAATCCATTGCTTGCGGAAATTTTAAATATCAGGTCAAATTGAATGATATAGACGAAATTAAGATGCCGGGAATAATGAATGCTTAACAGGGGATTAAGATGATGCGGTTTTCGGTTATTTACCTGCTTGATTTTTGTGCCCTGACCCTTATTAATTCCTCTGAAAGCTTTTTCACAATTTCAGGATGCTTGTCGATGGCATTAAAGCTTTCTGCAGGATCATCTGAGAGATTATACAGCTGAATCCGGCCAAAATTCAAGTAGTAAGGGCTGCGTTCACTTGTGGAATTTGAGTTACCAGACCCTTTTTAGCGGAATTTTGAAACAAGTATGGCCACATATTATACAGCATTAAACTGGTCAATAAGGGGATTTTGACTATTTTGCCATTCCAAGAACCGTGAAAGAAAGAATAGAAGGATACTGTGTCAGATTTCAAGGATGAGAGCCATCACAACTATTAATCTTGTTTCTGAGAAAGCTGGATATAAGCTGCATAGCTTAGTCATACTGATATCGCTTTGTTTCATTTTTCCTTTCTCCTCTTATGGACAGGAATACGGTTTGGAATTCGCAGCAAAACC
>CAYWGP010000231.1:0-25169 GCA_964458155.1 uncultured Bacteroides sp. | reverse complement strand
CCAATCGGGGTGATCTGTGACCAGGGAAGCATCACTTACAGGTTCGAAATAGGACGCAATCCGGTTATCTTCATAACCTACCAGGATTGATTCCATGGAGGCACTCATTCGTGTATCATCCCATGCGAAACAGCAGGTAGCAGGCCCGAAGATATTTCCCTGCAGGGAGAGCATCATGTTGTGGCCATTGACCTCGATCAATCCACCGGGATCGTTCATAGCTTTCTCAGCCTGGGTCTGGGCCAGCGCAGCATCTACTTTGACGATGCGCATGGCTAATCTCAGTCGCAAACTGTTGGCATACTTGATCCACATGCCCACATCTCCCCCATATACTTCATCAAATTTTGACAAACCTTCGTAATCCAGATTGGCAGAGAATACGGAGATTATTTCATCCAGCTGGGAAAACCAGGTGTCATAAAGGGTCTCTTCCGTATCATAATACACATCCGGATCCGCTGTACCGTAATCGGTATAGATGATGGGACCGTAATAGGCTGACAGGCGATGTGCACCTGTGATCATGACCAGATCGGCCCACTGGGAAAATACATCGTATCCTCCTTCATCAGCAATCTTCTTCACCTGCCTTGCTGGAGCCATTACGCTGCCGTATATACGGTTCCAGTATGGGGCCCATCTCATATAATAGGTGGTATTGTTCACACCTCCCACAAAGGGAGTGGGACAGCCCAGCTGGCGCACCCAGGAGGTATTCTCAAGGTTGTGCATGGTCTGATGCCCGATTATGGCGGTAAACCAGTGCCCGGACCACATGGTTATAAAGTAAGAACCTAGTGCGTTAAAGTCCTGTTCAAGAGACTCGCCCGAAATCTGGTAGGGATTCGTGTTGATCTCTTCAAAGTTCTCAGTACAGGCACTAAGGAATAGTGCGAATACTGCGACGGTTATGATAAATATGATCTTTTTCATCATTCTCTGTATTAAAAGTTTATGTTAAGATTAAGTCCAATCGACCGCGTGGTTGGCAGATTGAAGTTATCCAACCCCTGGTTATTCCTGTTGGTACTCATGACAAGATCCGGATCGAATGGAGCTTCCCTGTAGAAGAAGAATAAGTTACGTCCGAACAGTGAAAGCGTGAGGTTTTGAATTGCCGGAGACTCAAAGTTAAAAGTATAGCCAAGTGTCAATTGAGCCAGGCGTACGTTCGTGCGATCATAGACATAGTATTCCATGATCCCATTCCTGTCACCAGTTTGCAGGTACCAGGTTTTTGGATCCACCTGAGTAACCGCTGATCCATCGTTCTCATTGACAGCATCGACTTCCACATAGCCAGCATCACGTGCATCTCCTGTTCTTTCGGAAACACCATAACCATCCAGCATGGCTTCGGTCTGACTAACAACCACACCTCCCATTCCCATATTGATTAGGAAGCTGAAGGTAATATCTTTCCAGAAGAAATTGTTGTTCCAGCCCAACCTCCAGTCAGGTTCAACGTTGCCCATAAACTGGAAGTCCTGTGTTTTTCTCGGAGTTCCATCGTCACCAACAACAATCCTTCCGGTATACTGTTCTCCTTCATCTGCATTTTCATTATAATTTTCACGCAGGAAGGCGGAGGTATATAAATCACCCATGGATCCACCGGCCTGGAAGCGGATAGCCACACTCTCCGAGGTTCCCATGCTGATAGTTGTAATATCCGGGTGAATTTCGACTACCTCATTGGTGTTTTTGGAGAAGTTAATAGCGCTGTTCCATTGCAAGTCGCCTCTTTGTACCGGGATGGCATTCAGAGTGACCTCCCATCCTTTATTGACAATTTCACCAGCATTTACAAAATAGGTGGTAAAACCGGAACCTGATGGGGCAGCCAGGGAGAGAAACTGATCATTGGAGGTGATATGATAGTAGGTAGCATCAAGCCCCAGTCTCCCGGTATAGAACCTCACGTCGGCACCAATCTCCATACTTGTGATCAATTCCGGTTTTAGATCCGTAAAGGGAGTTTGTGTATTCCTGTTTATACCGCCTCCTGCGTTGATGGTGTTTTCCGGGTCAACCCTGTTGAAAGGTACCTCGTTACCCACGAAGGTATAGGAACCTCTCAATTTGGCAAAGGAGATAACCTCTGGCATGGTAAACATATTGTGGAACAGCAAAGTCAAACCCACAGCCGGGTAAAAATAGGACTGGTTTCCAGTGAGAGCCAGGGAGGAAGCCCAGTCGTTCCTTGCACTCGCGTCAAGAAAAATCATTTCCTTATACCCGACGGTGGCATTGGCAAATAAAGCCTGCTTTATCAGCCTGCTTCCCATGGTGGATGAGATCAGCACATTATCCGGAACGTTCTGAAAGAAATACTCGTTCGGGTAAAGCAGTCCATTGGACGCACTATTCACAGAAACACCATTGCCGTATCGTGTTTGCTGGTAGCTGCCACCACCCAGGAGATTCAGGCTGACATCTCCAAAGTTATCATTGTAAGTTAAAATCGCATCACTGTACCACAGTTCATCCGTGTAATCCTGATAAGTCCAGGCTCCATTTGCAGAAACATTGGTCTGATTGGAGCCAGCGGCATGCTGTTGCTCGTAGGTTTTAAGGGCAAAATCAGCATTCCCGCGGACTGCAAACTTCACCTTCTCGGTAATATCCCAGGCGACAGTTAAACTCGCGATGGCACGTTTTGTCTTGTCTTCTTTGGGCTCATTGTTCAGGATCCAGGCTGGATTTGATATGAAGTGATTATTGGTATACACGTTCTGCAAATAGAGGTTCCTGGTTTCATCGAAGTACTGGTAATTCTCATAGTAGTCGTCGAAATCCATTTGCCTTGGGAACTGGTAGACATTCAGAACCGGATTCAGGTAGTAGCCGGCAGGAGCCCTGTTCTCGGTTGTCTCCTGAGTCAGCAGGATATTGGAGCTGATAGTGACTTTGTCCTTGGCCAGCTTGGTTGCCTGCTTGAATGTAAAATTGTGCTTACTGTATGTGTTTGTAGGTATGATCCCATTAGCAGTGGTGTTCCCGTATGAGAAATAGGCCTGGGTCCTGTTGCTTCCGCCAGATACAGAAATGGAATTCATTAGACTGTAGCCTGTCTGGAAGAAGTCTTTCACAAAGGTGTCGTCGTATTCTCCCCTGGTGTAGTCCCAGCTTTGCTCAGATCCTGCTGTAGCACCATAGTCATACTGAAGTTCGGGCATCACCATGGGATTGTCGAAGGAGATACCCATATGTAAGCTCACCTTCGCAGCAGTCTCTGATCCGCTTTTAGTAGTAATCAGCACGACCCCGTTGGCTCCCTGGCTGCCATAAAGAGCTGCAGCATTGGATCCTTTCAGTATGGTCACGCTTTCAATATCTTCCTGGTTAAGCTGGGATAGGCCATCGCCTCCATCCCATCCGCCCCACATGCCCGGGTTGGAAGGCTTGTTATTGGCCATGGGAATTCCGTCGATCACGAACAGCGGTTCGCTGTCGCCGGTCAGCGACTTGGTTCCTCTCAGTACAATACGTGTGGAACCGCCCGGACCTGAAGCATTCTTTTTAATCTCCACACCGGCAGCTTTACCGTTAAGACCATACATAAAGTTTAAGTCATTGGTTTTGGTCAGCTCGTCGGCATCAACAGTTTGCTGTGCATAGGTCAGGGTTTTCTCCTGACGCTGGATTCCGAGAGCAGTCACCACCACTTCATCCATCTCATAGGCGGATGGATCCAGGACCGCATCGATCACTGTTGCATTACCAACAGGTATAACCTTGATCATATAGCCGATATAGGAGAACTGAAGTGAAATATCTCCTTCCGGAATATCCAGAGTGTAGCTACCATCACCAGTTGTTATGGTACCAGTAGAGGTACCCTGGACAATAACGTTTACACCAGGCAGGGTCAGACCATCTTCACTGCTGGTCACCGTACCTGTGATAGTTCGCTGAGCGAACAAAGCAGTGCTCGAAATGAGCACCATCATGGTTCCTAGCAGCAGTGTCCTGCCGAACCATTTTAGCGGAAAAACAAATTGATTAATTCCCATTGTTAGTAGTTTAGTTTTTAATGTTTAAGGAAAAAAATTGCTCTTGTTTGGAATAATACATAGTAATAAAGGGTATGTATATACATATATATTAAGGAAAGTAGTTACAGACACATTTAGGAATTAGTTTTTTTTGACGATGAAACTTACAAAGAATATTCTTACAATGCAAGCATTTGTTAGGATTCTGTTGATAAAGCGAATTGGCTTTATCCTAATATAGAACGAATATTTTCCCATCTGTTTTCAAAATAGCCCGCAAAAAAATACCTTTGGTAACAGGATCATGAAAATAAATTCAAACACTCCCTAAACTATTCAAGATGAAAGCATCCAAACAGGCATTATCATTCTCCGGTATTGCGTTTACAATACTGCTTGTACTAAGTTTTATCCCATTGGCCCAGGGTCAGCAGGCGGTAAAAACAGACTATCAGTTTAACGGCTACACCAATCACTGGCAAAACCATTATATTGAATGGAACCGTTACGGGAACCTGTTTAAAATGTCAAGTGCCCAGGTGGAAAAGAGCATTCTGCAAAGCAAAGTGGATATTGCCGATGACCTGGGTCTGCCTGGTTTGCTGATGGAAGAGGGATTTCTGAACGGGCTGATGTCGGGTCAGCACACAACAATGGATTTGCCCGGCCTGGATGCACTGAAGGAAACACTCTCTCAAGGCGACGTGCTGGCTTACCTGGATCCCGGAACAGAATCCGGGGAGAAGGTGGCAGCATATCTTCCGGAAGACTGGGAATGGCCCCTGATGTTAGGCAGCTATCAATACGGGACTCCTGACCTGAAAAGAGTGGATCTTTTCATGGTAAAAAAGGATGAACATACCTTATATGTAGTTAGCAGTGCAGACGCAGATGCCCGTCAAACAGTGAAAGAACTTATTGAATCCACACTGAGGCTGGTTAAAGACTATGATTTTCATAAGGGTTGGTTCGGGGCAAAAACCCTGCAGAATAGTGTAACCTGCACCAAAGGTCACCCGCTTGAAGTAATTGGTACCGGGATGAATGAAGGCAGCAGCTGGTTTGTGTTTGACGGATATATGGATTTCATGCTGAAGGACGACCTCACAGGCTGGTTGGATGAGCTTAATTCCTCGGTTGTGACAGATGTGGGCCACGCACCCATTTACGGTTGCAGCGATTACGACAATCTTCAGGTGCAACAACTGTTTACAAAGGAGATCACGATGAAATATGCGCGTGATCATAAGGGATACGTCTTTCGCCAGGTAATGGATGATTATGCCGATTCCGCCGGTTTGGAATATGATGGCTACCTGGCCTCAGAGGGAAATAAGGAGCAGATCGATGCGGAGGATGTTCCTTTTATCCTGAATACCGGTACCCTGGAAGGACATGCTTTAAACAGCATGCTGTTATTCCTTAAAAAAGGAGAAGTGCTCACTCGGGAATCCATGTGGGAGGCCATTCTGGACAGGCGTGCCACAGGTGTGTTGGAAATGGGCAAGATGCTCGGACCTGCCTCATTCAGGAATCCACTTCAGATGCTATTGCTTGACCGGGCATTCCTGGAGGAGTATTTCAACGACAGGATTGATCTGAAGGCTGAAGTCAGGGGGAATACTTTGCAGGTCACAGTAAGGAACTTCGCTGATGAAGCCCTGTATGGGAATGTGGAAATTACTCTTCCCGGTCAGGTGAGCTCGGACGATCCACTGATTGTTCCCCTGGATATCCCGGTCAATAGCGCCCGGGTAGTGAATGTAAGCCTGCTGCCTGGGAAAGAGGCCATGGGCCGTGCCAATGCCCTGGGGGTTGCTTTCAAAGCAGAGAATAAAACAAAAAGCACCATGGCCATGCTGGATCTACCTCCTGCCATTTCATTTCACCAGGTGCTGTACGGGCATGCCCCCATTGTGCAGTTTCCGGTATCGGTACACAATTTTACAAAGCAATCCTCCTTTCCCGTGGACGTTCAGGTAATCCCTGTTGGAAAAACCAGGCCTAAATATAAAGAAACCCTGAACTATGTGGCAGCCCCGGGTTCTTTCCAGGAGCAGCATTTTGAGCTGGAAGTATCTCCAGGTGAGTATACCGTGAAAGTGATGGCTCTTGGTGTGGAGAACACTTCTCAACTGGGTGTTGGTAAAGCAAAAGGGAAACCCACAATCACTGAGGTAGATCTGAACGGTGATGGGATCATGGAATACACCATGGAGAATGACAGTGTTAAAGTTACCCTGATTACCACCGGTGCCAGGGTGATCGAATACATCGTAAAGAGCCGCAATGATAATGTATTTTTTAAATTGTGGCCAGATAAGCCAATTGATGACCGCAGGCCCTTCCGGAAACGTGGATTCTACCCCTTCGGCGGCTTTGAGGATTTCCTGGGACAGGCCAGCCTGGAGACCCATCAGAAGTATTATGCAACGGTCACCCAGAGCGAAGGCAGTTACGTTCAGGTAAAAATGTGGTACAATTATTATGGTAACCGCATGGAGAAGATCTTTACCCTGTACGGAAATACCCCGCTGCTGGAAGTACGTTTTGCCATGGACTTCCAGAATTACCCGGAGACCAATATGCTGGGCCCACAGCCCATACTGGAACTGGGTGAGAAACACTGGACCGAGGATGTATTTGTTTCAAATGAGATCGGAGGACTGGAGGAGTACCGTATGATGCCGGAAAAGTATTATGGAAAGGCTATCCAGCAGCAGGAGGGTTGGAATGCAGGCTATGATACCCAGGAGGATGTTTCTTTCGTCGGGGCTTATCCGGTTGACCGACCCATCTTTCTGCATATGTGGATGAACCATCCCAGAAACAGGGATGCCCACCATTATTATGTTGAATTCCAGCCCTGGCTGCATATTCAAAGGAGGACCATCAGCTACTTCTCCTATTATATGTGGGCCGCAGGTGGAAGCTGGGAAAACGGAGTGCAGGAAATGCGTGATCGGAACCTGATATCCATAACCAAGAAGAAGTAGAAGCTTAAGCGTGATATTACATTAAGAAAAGCAGGTGCTGGTTTATGTGAGATATTCCATAAATTGTGCCCTGCTTTTCTTATTAAAGAATGCAATTCCATGACAAATTCAAGAGAAAACCTGCAGAAGACATTGAATCATCAGCAACCCGATCGGATGGTTGTGGATTTTGGGGCCAGTCCGGTCACCGGAATTCATGTGCTGCTGGTGGAAAAGTTAAGGGCCCATTTTGGCCTGGAATTGAAAGCTGTGAAGGTATGTGAACCTTACCAGATGCTGGGCGAGGTGGAGGAGGATCTGCAGGAGGCCATGGGGGTGGATGTCATAGGTATCTCCCCTTCATCAGATATGTTCGGCAATCCCATGAAGGATTGGAAGGAGTGGCTTACACCATGGGGTCAGGTGGTTCTGGTCCCCGGCTCCTTTACGGTTTCAGTGGATGGTAATGGGGATACACTTATGCATCCCCAGGGGGATGGGTCCGCAGCTCCCAGCGCCAAAATGCCTAAAGCCGCCTATTTTTTTGATGCAGTCAACCGCCAGGAAGCTCTGGATGAAAGCAAACTCAATCCGGAGGATAATGTGGAGGAATTTACACCCATCAGCGATTCCGATCTTGAGTACTGGAAAGGCATAATCCCGGAAGCTGTTCAAAAGGAAAAGGGTGTAGTGGCCAATTTCGGAGGTACCGGAATCGGCGATATTGCTCTTGTTCCGGGTCTTAATCTAAAGGCGCCGAAGGGGATCCGAGATGTGGCCGACTGGTATATGTCAACCTTAATGAGGCCTGACTATCTTCACTATATTTTTGAGAAGCAGACCGATGTGGCTCTTTTGAACCTGGCTAAGATCAAAGATATTGCAGGAGAGCTGGTAGATGTGGCTTACATTTGCGGAACAGATTTTGGGACACAGGATTCTTCCTTCTGCGACCTGGATACTTATGAGTCTCTCTATGCACCTTATTATAAGAAGATCAATAACTGGATACACGAGCATACATCCTGGAAAACTTTCAAACACAGTTGTGGCGCCGTGGAGCCCTTTATGGAGAGTTTTATAGATTCAGGCTTTGACATAATCAATCCTGTTCAGATCAATGCTGCCGGAATGGATCCGGTTCTTTTGAAGCAGAAGTACGGCGACAGGCTTACATTCTGGGGAGGGGGAGTGGACACTCAAAAGGTACTTCCATTTGCTACTCCCCGGGAGGTGAAAGCCCATGTGCTGAAAGAGTGTGAGATTCTGTCTCCCGGAGGCGGATTCGTTTTTAACACCGTTCATAACATGCAGGCCAATGTCCCCCTTCAGAATGTGATCGCCATGCTGGAGGCTATCAGTGAGTTCCGTTGAGAATCCTTCCCTTTATTAACATAATTTAGAATAAATTTTATCTATTTTTTAGGTACCTTTGTGTCTTAAAAATTTCAAAGTATTTAGTATAAATAACTCATTATTAATAACTAAAAGAAAATTTCCAATGTCAGATGTAAAACGCGTTTATACTTTTGGTGACAGAAAAGCCGAGGGTAAAGCCGACATGAAAAACTTATTGGGTGGAAAAGGTGCCAACCTTGCAGAGATGAATTTGATTGGCGTACCGGTACCTCCTGGATTTACAATCACTACTGAAGTATGTACTGAGTATAATAAGCTGGGTCAGGACAAAGTTGTTGAGCTTATTAAAGCAGAAGTTGAAGCTGCTGTGAAAAATGTTGAGGATATCATGGGAACCGGCTTTGGCAGCGATGAGAATCCCTGCCTGCTTTCTGTACGTTCAGGTGCACGTGTTTCCATGCCGGGTATGATGGATACAGTTCTGAATCTGGGTATGAACGAGAAAGCCGTTCAGGGTCTGATCAATAAGACAGGAAACGAAAAGTTTGCCTGGGACAGCTACCGCCGCTTTGTACAGATGTACGGCGACGTGGTTCTGGGAATGAAGCCCGAGTCCAAAGAGGATATTGATCCTTTCGAGGCCATCATGGAAGAGCTGAAGGAGGCACGTGGCGTTGAGAATGATAACGAGCTCACTGTAGAGGATCTGCAAGAAATGGTAGAGAAATTCAAGGCTGCAGTTAAGAACCAGACCGGCCATGATTTCCCCACCGATCCATGGGAGCAACTCTGGGGTGCTGTTATGGCTGTATTTGATAGCTGGGAAACTCCTAGAGCACAGTATTACCGTAACATGAACCAGATTCCTGGTGATTGGGGTACTGCTGTTAATGTTCAGGCCATGGTTTATGGAAATATGGGAGAAACTTCCGGTACTGGAGTTGCCTTTACCCGTGATGCCGGAACCGGAGAAGATATCTTCAATGGAGAGTACCTGATCGATGCTCAGGGCGAAGATGTGGTTGCCGGTGTTCGTACACCGCGTCAAATCACCAAAGAGGGTTCGCTGAGGTGGGCTGAGCTCGCAAAAGTTTCTGAAGAGGAGCGTGCAGCTGATTATCCTTCGCTGGAAGAGGTAATGCCCGAAGTCTATGCCGAACTGCACGAGACCGAGCAGAAGCTGGAAGATTATTTCTCAGATATGCAGGATCTGGAATTTACCATCCAGGAAGGCAAACTCTGGTTGCTCCAGACCCGTAACGGAAAACGTACCGGTGCTGCCATGGTAAAAATAGCCATGGATATGCTTCGCGAAGGTAAACTTGATGAGAAGACTGCGCTGCTTCGCCAGGAGCCCGCAAAACTGGATGAATTGCTTCACCCCGTATTTGAGAAGGGTGCCCTTGCCGCTGCTACAGTACTTGCACAGGGACTTCCTGCATCTCCTGGTGCTGCAACCGGACAAATTGTATTTTTTGCCGACGAAGCCACCAAGTACCCCGTGTCTATCCTGGTAAGGATTGAGACCTCTCCTGAGGACCTGGAAGGAATGAATATTGCCAAGGGTATCCTTACTGCTCGTGGAGGAATGACCTCCCACGCTGCTGTAGTTGCCCGCGGAATGGGTAAATGTTGTGTGTCAGGCGCCGGTGGTGTAAAGATCGACTATAAAGCCCGCACCATGACTTGTGCTGGTAAGGTATTCAAGGAGGGTGACTGGATTTCCCTGAACGGATCCACCGGTAATGTACTTGAAGGTAAAGTCGGAACAATTGATCCTGAACTGAGTGGTGATTTTGGTGCCATTCTTGAACTGGCCGAGAAGCATACAAAAATGGATGTGCGTACCAATGCCGATTCCCCTCACGACGCGCAGGTGGCTCGTGACTTTGGCGCAAAGGGTATTGGACTGACCCGTACCGAGCACATGTTCTTTGAAGGTGAGCGTATAAAGGCAATGAGGGAGATGATACTGGCCACTACAGAAAGTGAGCGTCGCAAGGCACTGGATAAACTGCTGCCTTATCAGCGTGAGGACTTTGAGGGTATTCTTGAAACCATGGCTGGATTTGGTGTGACCATCCGCCTGCTTGATCCGCCTCTGCACGAGTTTGTTCCCCACGATGAAGCCAACCAGAAGATTATGGCCGACGAGATGGGGATTACTGTGGCTGACGTTCAGGCGCTGGTAGAGGACCTCCATGAATTCAATCCTATGCTGGGACATCGTGGTTGCCGTTTAGGAAATACCTATCCAGAGATCACCGAGATGCAGGCAAGAGCTATTATCGAAGCTGCAGTGAACCTGACCAAAAAGGGTGTTGATGCACGTCCCGAAATTATGGTTCCGCTGATTGGTACCTGGCAGGAGTTCAAGATGCAGGAAGAGATCATCAGGGCTACAGCCGAGAAGGTATTTGAAGAGAAGGGTGCTAAATGTGCCTACCAGGTGGGTACCATGATTGAGATTCCAAGAGCAGCCATGACTGCTGATCTGGTTGCTGAACATGCCGAGTTCTTCTCATTCGGAACCAACGACCTGACTCAGATGGCATTTGGATATTCAAGAGATGATGCTGGTAAATTCCTGCCCATCTACATTGAAAAAGGACTGTTGAAGAACGATCCTTTCCAGACACTTGATCAGGAAGGTGTTGGACAGCTGGTTGAAATGGGTGTTGCCAAAGGCCGTTCGACCAAGCCTGATCTGAAGGTTGGTATCTGTGGAGAGCACGGTGGAGATCCCGAATCAGTGGAGTTCTGTCATCGCGTCGGGATGAGCTACGTAAGTTGTTCACCGTTCCGCGTGCCCATCGCAAGATTGGCTGCAGCACAGGCCAACCTGAGATAGTTTGATTAAGCGATCAATTTAACATAGCAATAAAGCGGCAAAACTTGATTTTGCCGCTTTTTTTTTGGATATTCGTGTAGCAATATTTTTAGGATAAACCCTGTATTACTTATAGATTGATATAAAAAGCTAACCATTACTTTAAACTTAGAAACATTATGGCGGATATTTTAAATAAATTGAAACTTGAGCAGTACGGTATCACCGGAATTAGCGATGTGGTGTACAATCCCTCCTATGAACAGTTATATGAGGAGGAGATGAATCCTGCCCTTGAAGGATATGAAGTAGGGGTGGAGAGTGAGTTTGGTGCTGTTGGAGTGGATACAGGTATCTTTACAGGTCGCTCCCCCAAGGACAAATACATTGTGAGAGACGAGACCACTGAGGACACAGTTTGGTGGAAATCTGATAAAGCAAAGAGTTCCGACAATAAACCCATTACCAAGGAGATTTGGAACCAAGGTTATGATCTGGCATCCAGCCAGCTTTCCGGGAAGCGCCTGTTTGTATTGGATGGATTCTGTGGTGCCAATGAAGATACCAGGTTAAAAGTAAGGTTTATCATGGAAGTTGCCTGGCAGGCGCACTTTGTAAAGAATATGTTTATCAGACCCAGCGAGGAGGACCTTGAGAATTTCGAGCCTGATTTTGTTGTATTAAATGCATCAAAAACAACCAACCCAAAATGGGAGGAGCAAGGGCTTAACTCTGATGTATTTGTTTTCTTTAATCTTTCTGAGAAGAAAGCAGTGATCGGTGGTTCCTGGTATGGTGGAGAGATGAAGAAGGGTATCTTTTCAGTTATGAATTATTATCTTCCCCTTCAGGGAATCGCTGCTATGCACTGTTCAGCCAATGTGGGTGACGATGGGGATACTGCAATATTCTTT
Source organism: uncultured Bacteroides sp. (assembly GCA_964458155.1). Taxonomy (GTDB): domain Bacteria; phylum Bacteroidota; class Bacteroidia; order Bacteroidales. The sequence continues at coordinate 13,090 of CAYWGP010000231.1, read as the reverse complement.
GGCCTTTCAGGAACAGGCAAAACGACTCTGTCTACCGATCCAAAGCGCGCCCTGATCGGGGATGATGAGCATGGATGGGATGATGATGGCATCTTCAATTTTGAAGGAGGTTGCTATGCCAAAACCATCAAGCTCAGTGAGGAGAGTGAACCTGATATTTACAGAGCGATTAAGAGGAATGCCCTGCTGGAGAATGTCGGCATAGCTGCAGATGGGAAAGTGGATTTTAATGATGCTTCCAAAACACAGAATACCAGGGTCTCCTATCCGATCTATCATATCGATAACATAGTTAAGCCCGTTTCAAAAGCTGGCCATGCCTCCAAGGTGATCTTCCTGACTGCAGATGCTTTTGGGGTGATGCCCCCTGTATCGAAACTGACCCATGACCAGACCCAATACCATTTTCTGTCCGGATTTACCGCAAAACTTGCGGGTACTGAAAGGGGAGTGACTGAGCCGGTTCCGGCATTCTCAGCCTGTTTTGGAGCTGCTTTTCTCACCCTTCATCCTACTCAGTATGGGAAGGAGCTGGTGAAACGTATGGATGCAGTTGGTTCTGAGGCCTACCTGGTCAATACTGGTTGGAATGGTACAGGAAAGAGGATATCTATCAAAGATACCCGGAAGATTATAGATGCCATCCTGGATGGATCGATAGATAAAGCACCGACCAAAATTATCCCTTATTTTAACCTGGAGGTTCCCACTGAACTTCCTGGCGTTGATCCCGGGATACTGGATCCGAGAGACACATATGCGGATCCGGCCGACTGGGATAAGAAAGCAAGAGATCTGTCACAACGTTTTATAGCTAACTTCGAACAGTTCACCGATAACGAAGAGGGTAAGGCACTGGTTGCTGCAGGCCCGCAGTTGTAATTAGCAGCATGTTTTGGATTGTCCTTATCATTATTGGAGCTTACCTGCTGGGTTCCATTCCCACTTCTGTTTGGCTGGGGAAGGCTCTGAAAGGAATCGACCTCAGGGAGCATGGCAGTGGTAATGCCGGGGCAAGCAATGCTTTTCGGGTACTGGGAAAGCCCATTGGGACGGCAGTGCTGATTCTGGATATGCTAAAGGGATTCCTGGCAGTTAATCTCATATTATTGCAGCATGAGATAGATCCCGGATCGGAGGCCTGGATGCTGCTTAAGATCGGTCTGGGCCTTATGGCTGTGCTGGGTCATATCTTTCCTGTGTTTGCCGGATTCAGGGGAGGGAAGGGGGTGGCAACCATTGCCGGAGTTGCCCTGGCCCTGAATCCATTTGCAGCACTGGCAGCCATGGCTGTCTACCTTCTGGTTTTCCTGCTGACAAGGATTTCTGCCCTGGGTTCATTGATAGCCGTACTTAGCTATCCTGTGTGGATCATCCTGGTATTCAAATCCGAGTACCTGTCAATTCGTATATTTTCACTGGCAGTGGTAGTGCTGATACTTATTACGCACCGTTCAAATATCCTCAGGCTGGTCAGGGGTGAGGAAAAGTCCCTGTTCAGGAAAAAAGGAGATTAATCGTATTCCTCTTCAAGCTTCAGTCTTAATAACCTGGAAGGAATGTTCTTCTGAAGGATTCCATTTTCGGCGATGGAAATCTGACCTGTTTCCTCTGACACAATAATCACCAGGGAATCTGTTACTTCCGAAATTCCCAGTCCGGCGCGGTGCCTGAGTCCATATTCGGGAGGCAGGTCCATTTTATCGGTAACCGGCAGGATCACCCGGGCTGCCTTTATTTTATCTCCATCAACAATTACAGCTCCATCGTGAAGCGGACTGGTTTTATTGAATATACTCACATATAATCGGCTGGAGGTCTCTGCATTCAGTACATCACCGGTTTCGGCATACATATCCAGGTTAGATCTGTTCCTGATAACAATCAATGCACCGGTTTTCTCAAGTGAGAACTGCATGATTGCTTTCATGAGGGATCGTATCTTTACTTTGGGTTTGGATTCGAAGCGAAGGTTCAGAATTTTTTCCACACTGATACGGTTCCCTTCCACGTAACGTGATCCGATGAAGATCAGGAAGCGTCTGATTTCCTGCTGAAAAACAATGATCAGTGCTATTACCCCGACCCCGAGTACCGACCCGAGGATGGTGCTAAGCAACTCCATTTGCATGGCCCTGACGACCCACCAGAAGATATATATGGCAGCAATACCCAGGGTGATGCTGTAAGCAACTGTGCCGCGGATAAGCAGATAGAGCTGATAGAAAAGAATGGCCACCAGGAAGATGTCGATAATATCGAGCAGGCGGATATGTATAAATGCGCTGAGCATGGGATAGTTCTGATGCCAAATTTAATAAATCTGCTGGAAGATCTTCACTGTTTCCACGGCGGCCTGTACATCATGTACCCTTAGCAGCCTGGCACCCTTGAGTAATAATGCCATATGGGCAGCTGTTGTCCCATTGAGTGCCAGGCCTGGCTCTGTCTCTAATAAATTGTAAATCATTGATTTACGAGAAATGCCCGCCATCAGTGGAAGCTCAAGCATTCTGAATGCATTAAATTGTCCCAGGAGGGCGTAATTTTGTTCCAGGGTCTTTCCAAATCCAAATCCGGGATCAATTACAATATCATTCAGCCCCAGATTCCTGAGTTTATGTACCCTTTCAGCAAAAAACTGTAACAATTCATCCACCACGTTTTCATAGACAGGAGCATCCTGCATGTTTGCCGGGCTTCCCTGCATGTGCATGATAATATACGGCACCCCCAGTCTGGCCATGGTGGGAAACATATCCGGATCGAGTGTTCCGGCAGAAATATCATTGATTAACTGAATACCAAACCTGTCGCACACTACCCTGGCCACACCAGACCTCCATGTATCCACCGAAATCGGGAAATCCGGGAATTGCTTCCTCAATAGCTCCAGAACGGGCGTGAGGCGTTCCAGTTCTTCCGATTCTGAAATCTCCTGAGAGCCCGGACGTGTAGAAACTGCACCCACATCCAGGATATCAGCACCCTGCCGGATCATCTCCATGGCTTTTTCGAGGGCCTGCCCTGGTTCGGGTACCCTGCTGCCATCATAGAAGGAGTCAGGTGTGGCATTAATGATACCCATTACACGAGGAGTGGAGAGGTCCATAATCCTTCCATCCAGGTTCAATGATAAATTCCTTGAAAAGAGAGGGGCAGATGTGGAGAAGTTCTTCATTGAATCTCGATAGGTTGAGCCTATATTTTGTAAGTTTGGAAACTGTTTTAAAAATACACTAAATAATCCGAAATAGATTCATGCGTTTCTTGGTGATTGAAGGATTGGATGGCTCAGGCAAGTCTACCCAGCTGAAACTTTTGAGGGAACATCTTGAAAAGAATGCGGTTCCTTATAAGTATCTCCATTTCCCCAGACTGGAAGAGGGGGTGTACGGAGATCTGATAGCCAGGTTCCTGAGAGGCGAGATGGGAGCAAACGAACTGGTTGATCCCTACCTGGTTGCTTTGATATTTGCAGGAGACAGGGCCGATGCTGCTTCTCAGATCAGGCAATGGATGGATGAGGGCAAGCTGGTTATCGTGGATCGTTATGTCTATTCGAATATAGCTTTCCAGTGTGCAAAGCTGGCCGGCCGGAATGAGAAGTTAAGGCTGCGAGACTGGATCCTGGAGTTCGAGTTTGGATATAATAAGCTTCCCAGGCCTGATCTGAACCTCTACCTGAATGTTCCTTTTGAATTTACACGGAAGCAACTGAAACTTGCCCGTGAAGGAGATGATCGTTCCTATTTAAAGGGAGAACGTGATATTCATGAAGAAAACCTGGACTTCCAGGAACGGGTTCGGCAGGTATACCTTTCCCTGCAGGAACATGTGAATGACCTTGAAATTATTGACTGCATTGATGCTGATGGAGGAATGCTCCCGGCAGACAATATTTCGAAGCTGATTATAAAAACTATGGAGGTATAGTTATGAAGTATATTCGTTTACTGAGTCGTTCAATCGTGGGAGTGGTATTCATCTTCAGCGGTTTTGTGAAGGCTGTGGATCCCCTGGGATCTGCATATAAGTTTGCAGATTACTTTGTGGCATTCAAACTGGATTTTTTGGAGTTCCTTACTCTACCAATGGGGATCTTTCTTTCTGCCTTTGAACTGGTCCTGGGAATCACCCTGATTCTCGGTTACCGGAGAAAGCCCGTGTATATCATATTGATGTGGTTCATGTCTTTTTTTACGGTGCTGACCCTGATTCTGGCGGTGTTTAATCCCGTATCTGATTGTGGTTGTTTTGGCGATGCCCTGATCCTTACCAACTGGCAGACATTTTTTAAGAATGTGATACTGATGGTCTTTGTTCTGGTCCTTTACTATTCAAGAAACAAGGAAAGAGATGAATCTTCAGCTTTACGTGAATGGATGGTGGTGGGAACTCTTTTTATATCTGCTTCCTTATTTTCTTTCTGGAATTTCAGACATCTGCCCCTCATAGATTTCAGACCTTACGATGTGGGTACGCTTATCAGTGAAGAGATGGAAATTCCCGTCGGAATGCCTGTGGATGAATATTCGACTACCCTTATTTACAGGAACAGGGCGACCGGGAAGGAGAGCTCTTTTACCATGGAGGATTATCCGAAAGACACCCTGAACTGGGACTTTGTGACCAGCGAATCCAAGCTGGTGAAGCGGGGTTATGAGCCCCCTATTCATGATTTTGCCATTATGGATGAATATGGCAACGACATGGTGAATGATATCCTCTCCGACAGGGGATACAGTTTGATTATGGTGAGCTATGACCTTGGCGGCGCAAACAGGGAAGCGCTTATCAAGGCCAGGGAGTGGTCACAGCTGGAAATCTTTGCCAGCGACTACTCCTTTTATCCTGTTACAGCTACAAGTTCTGCTGAAGTGGAATCCATCTCCGGAGAGCTGGATCTCGGCTTTCGCTTTCTGGCGGGCGATGAAATCATGTTAAAGACCATTGTACGTTCCAATCCAGGCTTTATGCTCATAAAAAATGGAGCTATCCTGGGCAAGTGGGCCTTCAGGGATTTCCCCTTTCTGGAACAACTGGATCCCAACTGGTCGGAGCTCATTGGAAATGCGTCTGCTCCCATGGATGAAGAGCAACAAATGTTAATGGAAGCAGGCGCCTATGAAGGTATCTCCTTCGACGTGATTGAATTTGATCATTTTGTCCCGGACTTAGTCTTCAAGGATGGAGCAAAGAAGCGGGAAGAGGGAGCAGGATTGGCATTTATACTGCTCATAATGGTGGTGGTACTGCTTTCAGGATATATATCACCCCTGAGGCTGTAGAATGCTGTAAATCACCAGTGGTTTATGAATTTTACTATTTTTAAACAAGAATCAATAACGAATTAGAAGATGAGAAAGAAAATTGTTGCAGGAAACTGGAAAATGAATACCCTGCTGAAAGACGGGATGGAACTTGCCAAAGCGATTGAAAAACTTGAGAAGGAAAAGCAAAATGATGCTCTTGTGATTATCGCACCTCCCTATACCCACCTCAGCAGAGTGAATGACCTGATAGATGGTGTGAAACTTGCTGCACAGAATTGTGCTTCTGAAGAGTCCGGGGCCTATACAGGAGAAATATCTCCTGATATGCTGGTATCAGTTGGTGTTGAATATGTCATTATCGGGCACTCGGAGAGACGTTCTTATTATCATGAGGATGATGCATTACTGAACAAGAAAACCAGGCTTGCTCTGTCAAAGGGACTCAAACCCATTTTCTGCTGCGGTGAGGTTCTTGAAGAGCGTGAAGGAGGCATGCTTTACGATGTGATCAGGAAACAAATTACAGTTGGTCTGTCGGGTCTGTCCAGGGAGGACATGACTAAGGTGGTCATTGCCTATGAGCCGGTTTGGGCTATTGGAACCGGTGTTGTTGCCACACCGGATCAGGCACAGGAGATGCACAAATTCATCAGGGACCTGCTTGTTGAACTTTACGATGACGAAGTTGCCGGGAATATGACCATCCTCTATGGTGGCAGTTGTAAGCCTTCAAATGCCGCAGAGTTGTTTGCTAATCCCGATGTGGATGGTGGACTCATTGGTGGCGCGGCACTTAAAGCAGAAGATTTTATGGCAATTGTGAATGCTTATTAGCTTAGGAAGCCTTTATGGCATGTCTTGAATTCGTCATACCGGCCAGATCCTGGAACAGCAGTGAAAAGGAGATCCTTTATGCACTGATGTCGGAGATCGGCTTTGAAGGATTTGTGGAGGGAGACGACGATATTCAGGCTTTTATTGATGAGCAGCTTTTCAATGCCGACGTGTTTAATCAGCTAATTGACAGGCTGGCAGATATAAATATCAGGCTTCAGTACAGGTTTCACAGAACAGAAGATCAGAACTGGAACGAGGAATGGGAGAGGAAATTCGAACCAGTACTTATAGATGAAAGGGTGCTTATCAGGGCACCCTTTCATGACTCTTCCGGGGACATTGAATGTACCCTGATCATAGAACCAAAAATGTCCTTTGGTACCGGGCATCATCATACCACAAAGTTAATGATCAGGGAGATGGGTAAACATCCTCTGAAGGGAAAACGTATCCTGGACATGGGATGTGGAACAGGAGTGCTGGGGATTTACGCCTGTAAAATGGGTGCAGTCAGGGTGCTTGGTGTGGACATTGATCAGTGGGCCTATGAGAATGCTCTGGAAAATGTCAGTAGAAACGGGATTACCGCCATGGATGTGAGGCTTGGTGATGTGGGCGTTCTTTTCCAGGAGATGTTTGATATGATTCTGGCCAATATCACCCGGAACACGCTGGTCAGGGATATGTCTGTTTACACAGAGCACCTTCTTGATCAGGGACTGATGGTAATCAGCGGTATACTGGCTGAGGATGTGCAATATGTATTAAATGAGGCTTACAGGTGTGAGCTGAAGCATCTGAGTACAGGGGAGGAAGCCAACTGGATTTCCCTCTCCTTTAAAAAGCAAAGCAACCTTGATCGGCCCGCATGAAAACAATTATTATATCTCTCTCTCTGATCTTTATGGTGAACCTGTTAAATGCACAGGTCATAAGGGAGTTCACCAGAGATACAGGACAATATGTTACGGAATTAACCATTTTTACCGGGACCTATCTTGAAACATCAGAGATGCCCGACTTTCAGCGATTCCTGCATGTTTATGATTCCCTCTCCTACGACCAGCAGCTTGAGATAATTGAGGTATCCAATCTGATGCTTTCACGAAGATGCAGACCAAGACCTCATTTTATCAAGTATCAGAGAATCATAATGGAATTTTTCACCGAGCATAAAACATCTCATGGATATGATGAATGGCTGGAAGGACTCATGCTCCTGCTCAGGAGGGAAGATGCCACCCTTGTGGCCATCGATCAGTTACTCTCCCTGTCGCTTTCTTTATTGGAGGATAACATTTTTTACAGCACTAACTCCATCACGTGGAGGGTCTCGACTCCCTCCTTCCAGTTTCAAACGGATGAGAGATTAACAGTGAGATTTGAAGATGTAGTTGTAGCCTGTTATTTCGACAGGGATTTCATCCAGATAAAGAATGCAAGCGGGTATATTGATCCATTTGAGCTTCACTGGTATGGCTCCCACGGACTGGTAACCTGGGAGCGTACAGGTATGCCCGATAGTGAGATGAATGCTGTGCTCGGTGAGCACAGGATCAACCTGAAAACACCCGGATATACGGCCGATTCAGTAAAATTATACTATCCGGCACTATTTGAAGGGATTGCCCTGGGTAAACTGGAAGATAAAGTGACACTCATAAAAGACCTGTCATCCATAGATTACCCAAGATTTCTTTCCTATCAGAACTCCTATAAAGTTGAAGATTTTATTCCCGGGATTAATTATAGCGGGGGACTTGCCATTGAGGGGGCCAACCTGCTTGGTTCCGAGGTGGGTGGCAAGCTGGCAGTCCTGGAGATTTTTGACGCCGATACCCTGCGTATAAAGGCTGAAACAAAAAGAGTTGCCATGAATGGCCGGATGATCAGGTCACCCCATACTGCAATTTCCATTTATTTTGGAAAGGATTCCATCTTTCACCCCGACCTGGAGCTCACATTTGATGTATCCAGGGATTTATTGCGCCTGAATAAGACGGAAGATTTTAAATCGCTGGGTCCATATTCCAACAGCTATCATAATATGGACATGAATTTTGATGAGCTCTCCTGGACCAGAGGTGAATCTACCATGAAATTGCAGGCTCTTGCCGGAACATCGGTTGGACGGGCCACCTTTGAATCAACTACTTTCTTTGACTACAATTTTTTCCTGGACCTGCAGGGTATGGATATTCAGCACCCGCTGGCACAGCTCTATACCTATTCAAATATGCTTGGAGGAAGAACATTCGCCATGCCAAATTATGCACAGTATATTGGATATCCTCAATACCAGGTTCGTCATTTGTTAATGGGACTTGCAAAATTTGGTTTTGTCTATTACGACGACGACAAGGATTTGATTACCGTGCGTCAGAAGACCTTTGACTACATCAGCGCTTCCATGCGTCAGAGAGACTATGATGTGATCAGGTTTATCTCCAGGCTTGAAGGAGCTTCCAATGCACAGCTGGATCTGTACACACATGATCTGGTTATTTCAGGAATCCCGGCCATATACCTGAGCGATTCCCAGAATGTAAGGCTGGTACCAACTGAGAACCGGATTGTTATGAAGCGAAACAGGTCCTTTCAATTCGACGGGATTGTGGATGCAGGGTTGTTCCAGTTCGCTGGAAAGAACTTTTTTTTCGACTACGATGAATTTAAGATAGATATGCAGCAGATCGATTCTCTTAAGATATCGATTCTAACCAATGAATATAACCAGTATGGAGAACCTATTCTGGAGCGTATCGAAAATGCCATGGAAGACATGACCGGACTTCTGTTGATCGATGATCCCCAGAATAAATCCGGCCTGGCAAATCATCCTCAGTATCCTTCTTTCACAAGCAGGGGAGAATCCTATATCTATTTTGATGATCCCAGTATTCAGAACGGGGTCTATCACCGGGAAGATTTCTACTTCCAGCTGGAACCTTTTACCATCGACAGCCTGGACAATTTCACGCCCGAAGCCATTGCCCCAAGCGGAACCTTTATCTCAGCCGGCATCCTGCCACCCCTGGAAATGGATATGACCCTGCGGGACGATAACTCCCTGGGATTTTTCATGCAGTCACCGGAAGAGGGGATTGGACTATACGGTGGCCTTGGGACTTTCTATAATGATATTGAGATGAGCAGCGGGGGCCTGCGGGGGTACGGATCCTTTGATTTTCTGACTTCTTCGGCTTCCTCGGATCTGTTTATGATGCACCCCGACTCCATGATGTCGCGTACACGGAATTTTCTTATTCGAGAACAAATTGAGGGAACTACCTATCCATGGGTAGAAAACAGTGTTGCTGATTTAAAATTCTTTCCCGAGGAGAATCTGTTAAAAATAGCCAGGGTGGAAGAGGTCTTTAAAATATACAGCGATAGTATTTTTCATGCGGGCGAGCTGGCCCTGTCTCCGGGCGGACTTGCAGGGAGCGGGGTTACGAGATTTCCTGATGCTCGTTTTACATCGGAGCAGTCTCGCTTTGGCAGCAGAACGCTTTATGCCGACTCTTCCGGTGTAGAGCTTTTCGCAGGCTCCTATGATGACATTCCCTTTCTTACAAATGATGTAAATGTCTTTGTTGATCTGGACGAGCGCATGGGGGAGTTCAGGGCCAATGGCGATGCAAGCCTGATAGAGTTTCCTTATAACTTATATGAAACCCGCCTGGATCATATCACCTGGTATATGGACGAGGATCAGGTGGCCATGTCACAGGAGAAGATCCTGCCGGATAATCTTGTGGATATTGGCATCGATTCTTTAAGAACATATGGTCCCAGCTATGTATCTACACATCCCCTGCAGGACAGTCTGAATTTTGTGGCTACCGAAGCTATATATGATTATGGAACCAGGTTGCTTCACGCTTCAGGGGTTCCTTTTATTGAGGTGGCCGATGCCTATGTATTCCCTGATAATAGAAAACTTGATATTGGTTACAGGGCCACCATGAGCATGTTAAATAATGCAAAAGTAATGGCCAGCCAGGTAAACCGGCAGTACCTGATTTATGATGCCAGCATCGGGATAAACGGTGCCAAAGACTATAGTGGGTCGGGATACTATGATTACCTGGATGCTTTTGGGAACGGTTATCAGATTTATTTTGACAAGATCTGGGTGGATACCTCCGTACTTACACTCTCCACAGGAAAAGTGGCAGAGGATGATCCATTTATGTTAAGTCCCTATTTTGATTTTCAGGGAGAGGTGCTGCTCTCCGCCGATACCAGTTATCTTAAATTTGACGGGGGACTCAGATTGGTTCACGATTGCGCAGTTGAAAGATCATGGCTGCGTTTTACCTCGGTAATCAATCCGGCAGATATCCATGTGCCCATACCGGAACAAATGCAGAATACGGCACTGGACAAGATCTTCTCGGGTACAATGATCACAAGGGATTCCACGCATATCTATTCCACTTTCCTCTCGGCAAGAAAAGATTATTTCGATGCCAATATTACCTCGGCCAGTGGTGAATTGATCTATGATCCGGAAAGAGAGGACTATATTATATCCAGCACCGAGAAGCTGGCGGATCAGACCTGGCCCGGGGCGTATATGAGATTGGAGACCGAAAGCTGCCAGGTTTATGGAGAGGGACCCGTGAATCTGAACCTGGATTATGGTCTGGTGACGATGGTTTCGGCCGGGAATGCCAGACATAAAATTGCTGAAGAAGAATTTGATGCCCGCCTGATACTGGGCATGGATTTTCCGTTCTCTGAGGATGCTCTGAAGGTGATGGGTGCTGAAATTGACAGCCTTTCCTACCTGGAACCAGTTGATCTGTTTAGCCCTCACTATCAGCTGGCCATGAAGGACCTTCTTGGAAGGGAAATGGCTCTGAACCTGGAGCGTCAGATTGGTCTTACAGGAACTTACGAAGAAATCCCACCCAGGTGGAAGCATAGCATTTTCTTCAGCGACCTGCCACTCAAGTGGAACCAGGATACCCGCTCTTTTCGGTATAAAGGCATGATCGGGATAGGGAATATTGGCGATATACAGGTTAATAAGAAGGTTGAAGCATATATTGAACTGGTTGAAAGAGGTTCAGGTGATGTATTCGATATCTATCTGCGGGCAGGTGATAAAACCTGGTACTACATTGCCTATTCTCCAGGAGGACTGCAGGTACTTTCCTCCAATAGGAGGTTTAACCAAATTGTTTTTGACCTTAAGGAAGGAGACAGAAGAATCAAAGGAAGAGTGGGACAGGCACCCTACGTATACAGTCTGGCTGCCAGGAGGAGACTGGATCTGTTTATGGACCGCTTTATGGAGTATGAAGATCAGTAAGGAGAATTAAGCCCTGGAACGGGCCCCCAGCTCAATAACATCCAGATTCCCGATGCGGCCATCTTCCACCTCGAAACGAACCAGGGTTCTTACTTTATGGAGACCATTGCGCCCTGCAGCACCGGGATTGATATGAAGAAAACCAAGTTTCTTATCCGGAATCACCTTTAATATATGAGAGTGCCCTGAAATGAACAGACCCGGAGGATTATTGAAAATTGCCGGTTTCACCCGGTGCTCATAATTTCCCGGATATCCTCCAATATGAGTCATCCAGATATCCAGGCCCTCACGAAGATGGCGCTGGTGCGCGGGGTATCTGGAACGGATCGGACTTCCGTCGATATTTCCATAGACTGCCATCACTGGAGCAATATCGTTCAGCTTCAGGATCACATCATATCCACCCACATCCCCGGCATGCCATATTTCATCGCACTCCTCAAAATATTTAGCAATTCGCGGATCAAAAAAACCGTGTGTATCAGACAGAACTCCTATTCTAAACATTGGTCTATACTTTGCCGCTTAATTTACTAAATTTAATTAAAAATCGATAATAATGCTGATTATCAAATAAATATGATAATTATATCAATATTATATACATATTCTATACAGTCCGTGATGATTTTGTATGGTAAATCTATTAATTTCTGGTCAGTAATTTTCCCGGCACACTACGAGTTGCCTGACTGATGTCTGAGCAGGATTCGGATTCTCCTTACCAAATCACTACCTTTGAGTGACCAAGACTCATTTTTACGTATTCTAATCAAGTCGGATTAGCGTTCTTGTATATGTCTGTATATCAATGCATTTACGCAAGTATTGGTCATGAATTTCACCAGTATTGGTAACAAACTGGGAATTGTTTAACCTGTATTGTTCATTATGAAAAAGAAGAAAAGGAATTTTGATTATGAGTTACTTCCTTCTGGTGTTGTGAAAGTGCTGCGTCTTATTGTTCGAGAAGAAAGGGAGTATACATCCAGTAATAATTATCTGAAGATTACTGGTTCAATATTTTACCACCAGATGGGTGATGACACTTCCGGCTATTCCTATATTCCATTATCTGCTGAATATTGGCGTTCTGTTGTTGGCTCTCATTATCACAAATACCTTAATCTTTTGGTTGAGAAGGGAATTGTCCAGAGGGAATATGTTAAATATTTTGATGACTTCGGTGATATCTCTCGTGTGATGGGTTTTCGAATTAATCCTAAATACTTGAATGGTAAGTATTTGACGATGAAATATGCAGGAGCAAAATCTGAATACAGAACAGCATGTGCCAGACATAATCTGTATATCGGAAATAACAAAATAATCAAACTCGGCATTAAGCCAGACCTTATACGTATTGAAAAGAAAACAGCAAAACGTTGGATTAGTGAAAACATTTCCAACGTAATAGATGGCTACCTGAATCCAACATTTGTTGAAGGTGTGCCGGACTCTTTACCCGTTCTGGTAAGAATCTACCGTGATGGAGACAATTTTACATCCAGTCATATAAGTATCGAAGCCGCCAAACAGATAGCGGAGAAAGAGGGGGCATCATTCATGTATTACAAAGATAAATTTGTGATTGCTAAGAAGGAGCACTTCATCAAAATCGCCACCCGAAACCTTTCAAACCATTACATAT
>CAYWGP010000230.1:0-15198 GCA_964458155.1 uncultured Bacteroides sp. | reverse complement strand
CTGGTCAAACCACTTATATCGCAGATCCCTGGCGGCCATCTGCATAGAGATTCCCCTTTCCCTCATCTCTGCATCCACATCAAATCGCTTCACAAAAATTGGGATTTCCAGATGATCAGCCAGAGAACGGACAAATGTTTCATCCAGCCTGGAATCCTCACCTCGCAACTGGAAATTGCAGTGGGCAATGGTACAGGAGTATCCTGCCTCTTTAAAGAGATGGGCCATGACTACAGAATCAATCCCACCGCTTACAGCAAGCAGGATTGACTCCTTTTCTGTGCAAAGGCTCTGCTCCTTCAGATAAGCTGTAAACCGGTCCAACATAAAGGCAAGATACAAAAATTGAGGACCGCTCTTTTCAGCTAGGAGTCTTTATCTGCTAAGTACGAAGCGACGGATTCAGCACTCTCTTTCAGGGCCCGGTCACCTTTGTGCCAGTTAGCCGGACACACTTCCCCGTGTTCTTCACTGTATTGAAGAGCATCTACCATCCTGAGCACCTCTTCGATGCTTCTGCCAAGGGGCATGTCGTTGACTATCTGGTGACGAACCAGACCTTCTTTGTCAATCAGGAAGAGTCCGCGATAAGCCTCGGGGGTTCCCACAAAACTGACTTCGCCATCCTCGGAATACTCATAGCTCCCTGCAAGCACATCATAATTTTCGGAAATATTCAGGGCCGGATCGGCCACCAGGGGGTACATAACACCCTTGATCCCTCCATCCTTGAGTTCCGTCTGTAGCCATTTCCAGTGAGAATGTTTGGAATCCACAGAGCAGCCAACAAGGGCTACATTCCTCTTTTCAAACGCTTCAATATTTTCCTGGAAAGCAATGATTTCAGTGGGGCACACAAAAGTAAAATCGGCCGGGTAGAAATAGAATACCACATACTTTTTACCAAGATACTGATCCAGAGAAAAATTCTCAACAAATTCGCCACCATTTACTACTGCCGAAGCACTGAATGATGGAGCCTTTTTTCCAACTAATACTGCCATTATTATTAAATTAAGGGTTTCACACCTATCTTAACAATATTACAGATCAGTGGTTCATTCAGTATTTAACTTTTCCCGGGCAACTTATAATCCCACCACATCGGGGCCCTGCCTGAAAACAATATCGACAGGAATATTCAGCTCTTTGAGCCTAACCATGTCGGATTGCAATTCCTCCCGGATAAATCCTTTTTCTTCCACAAGCTTTTTAGCAGTATCGTAATCGCCATCTCCCTGGGTGGTCAGAATCAGCCCGGATAATTCGTTCATGGCATGTTGCATCTGTTCAAAGTTGATGCTGTAGAGTCCGTTCAGATCCCTGGAAAAGGCCCCCAGTTCCTGGAAATAATAAAAGCGGATCATATTGGCCTTGCCGTGTGAACTGGCCACTCCAAAGCGGATGCTGCGGAAGATACTGGCCATATAGGTCACGTAGGTGTCCATCAGGTCGTGCTCACCCAGCATTCCCTCCTCATACATTCTGGTGATCAGAAAAAGAGACAGGATATCTGCTTTTCCCTCTTCCAGAGCACTGTACTGCTCCTTCAGGGCCGAGCGTACTGTTCCCTTTTCATTTATGGTCTGGTTCAGGCCAAGACCGTGTGCCACCTCGTGGAACATAACGTTTTCGAAAAAGGCATCAAAGGTGACATGTTCCCGCTGTTCTTCCGCGATCAGAACATTACTAATGGGGACCAGGATCTCTTCAAACTTATAGCGTATGGCATTTTTCAATTGCAGTTTTCTGGATCCCCTGGAGGCATGCACCCGCTCATCATTGGGCAGATTGATGGCTATGGTCTTACTGCCTGCATTGCAGTCACCAGCATAATAGATCACATCATAGGCTCCCAGATCGGAGTTACTTCCCGGGATCTCCTGCTTGTATTCAACCGGGACAGGAAGGCTCTTCTGCATTTCCGGTAGTACAGAATTAATATAGGCCAGCCTTTCACTCCAGGCCCTGTCCTTGATCAATAAAAAAGATTCATGTGCCGCTTTGTAATTATAGAGTGCATCCTCATAATTTTCGATGGGACCCACAACAAAATCAATTTCATTCTCCTTCATGTCCATCCATGCCACATCGGAAGAGTAATAGTCATCATTCAGAAGGGCTTCTGCTCTGAGTTTCAGATACTTCTTAAACCCTTTATCTTCAGCTAGTTCAGCGGCCTGTTTCAGCAGTTCGGAAGCCTGCAGAATCTGTTCAGCATAGGCCTGGTGATAGGGGACCACTTTCAGAGAGCCGTCCTGGTCCCGAGTGATCAGGGTATAGAGGCTACTCTTCCGGGGATCGTCAAGCGCATCAAATTCTTCCCTGGTCATATCGTGCGGGTAGAAACCCGATCCGGCAGGTTTTGGTCCGAATCCTGCGAGGTAGGGGAGATTGCCGTTAAGTCTTTCCCAGGGCCCATAGTTGATCTTGAAGAATCTGACCACATTCGGATCCATCATTGAGGCCAGTGCGGCATCCCTGTCTGGAAATACCTGGGCCCAGTATATATCTTCCATGATATCGGCAACCTGGAAGAGCAGGCCAATCATCTCTCTTTGATTATCAGACAGGTGAGAGAGATCACTTGTCAGTTCTACTTCGGCAAACTCATTTGCCTTGCGGTCCATCAGATGGGCAAACTTATCAAGTATTAGTCGCCGCTCGAGACCGGCAATATCCAGGACCAGTTTCTCTTCTGCCTTCAGATAGGAAAGTCCGCTAACATGGATATCGCTTGTAAGCGGAATGCTGGTACTGTAAGAGGTCAATTCTTCGTCATCGCTTATAAGTTCTATTGGATAGACTTCACCCTCAAGTTCAACTGCATTCCCCTTCAGGGTAAAAAACAAGGTTTGAGCATCTGTGTAAGTGCTTCCTTCACCATCCGGTATTTCAATGCGCGGAAGCGTACCGGAAAACAGTTCGTATACGCCCTTTTCATCCTTACATCCTTGAAAGAGAAGTGAAAAACCGACTAGCAGAAGGGGAATAAATGCACGTAATTTCATAAGAATGATCGTTATAATGTATAAATGTTAGTAGGCTTTAGCAATTACAACCCGCTGTTTGGAAGGCTTCCCGCTAACAATACATCTACCCTCTTCCTCTTCTCCATCCAGGAGCAGACAGCGAATGCTTGCCTTGGTCTCTTTGATCCGGTCTTCCGATTCGCGGGTGCCATCCCAGTGAGCCAGTGCAAACCCTCCTTTGTTATCAAGTACATCAACAAGTTCATCCCAGCTATCCACCCGGTGCATATTATTTTCCCTGAAATCCAGCGCCTTATTATATATGTTTTCCTGCATTTCATCCAGCAGGGCCTTGATGTAGCCAGCAATTCCCTCCTGTGGCAATACTTTTTTCTCCAGGGTATCTCTGCGGGCAAGTTCCACGGTTCTGTTTTCAATATCACGGGGACCAATGGCAATTCGAACGGGTACTCCCTTTAACTCATATTCTGCAAATTTCCAGCCTGGTTTTTGTGTATCCCGGTCATCGAATTTAACAGCAATGCCAAGGGACAAAAGTTCATCCTTTATCTTATTGGCAGCTTCCGCAATGGGCGGAAGCTCCTCATTACCTCTGTAGATGGGCACAATCACTACCTGGATGGGGGCCACCCTTGGAGGGAGTACCAGTCCGTTATTATCGGAATGGGCCATGATCAGTGCTCCAATCATTCGGGTAGTCATCCCCCATGAAGTAGCCCAGACATGATCCAGTTTACCTTCCCGGTTGGTGAACTGTACATCAAATGCTTTGGCAAAGTTTTGTCCCAGGAAGTGTGATGTGCCGCACTGAAGAGCCTTCCCGTCCTGCATCAATCCTTCAATGGTGAGTGTCTCCACCGCTCCGGCAAATTTTTCCGACTCGGTCTTGGTCCCTACCAAAACAGGAATGCCAAGGAATTTTTCAGAGAATTCCGCATAGATGTTAACCATTTGCATGGTTTCCTCTTCGGCTTCCTTCCTGGTGGCATGAGCTGTATGTCCCTCCTGCCAGAGGAACTCTGCGGTGCGCAGGAAGAGCCTTGTACGCATCTCCCACCGGACCACATTGGCCCACTGGTTGATGAGAATGGGCAGGTCACGGTAGGACTGGACCCAGTTTTTATAGGTGTTCCAGATTATGGTTTCTGAGGTGGGCCTGACAATCAGTTCCTCTTCCAGCTTTGCATCGGGATCCACTATAATTCCACCGTTCACTTCATCTGTTTTCAAACGGTAGTGTGTAACCACCGCACATTCTTTTGCAAAACCCTCCACATGGCTGGCCTCCCTGCTGAAAAAAGATTTGGGGATAAAGAGAGGGAAATATGCATTCTCATGCCCGGTAGCCTTAAACATCCGGTCCAGTTCGTCTTTCATTTTTTCCCAGACGGCATACCCATATGGTTTAATTACCATACAGCCCCTTACAGCCGAGTTTTCGGCTAAACCTGACTTTAATACCAGATCGTTATACCACTGTGCATAATTTTCTTCCCTGCTGGTTAATACTTTGGCCATTTAAACTGCTATTTTTTTGAGGTACAAAGAAAAGAAAAAAAGGTGAGCTGCTGAAGCCTCAAAGCCTTAAACCGATCACTAACACATCATCAATCTGGCTCAGGTCTCCTTTCCACTCCTCAAAGATCAGGCTCAGGATGCGGTGCTGCTCTTCCATGGGTCTCTCATGTACTTCCAGAAGGAGATCTTTGAAGGGGCGGTACTTAAACTTCTTTCCCTGCGGTCCGCCAAACTGATCGGGGAACCCGTCGGTAAACATATAGACCCTGTCACCCTTCTTCATTTCTATGGTATACCTGGTAAAATCGGTCATATTATCATAGTAGGCCACTGGCATGTTATTTCCCTTGTATTCAAGCATCTCCCCGTTTCTGACAATATAAATGGGATTGTTGGCACCTGAAAATTCAAGCTGCTTTGTCTTGGTATTATATATAACCAGTGCCATGTCTATCCCGTCTTTCTGCTCACCGATTCTCCCTTCCTGTTTCAGGGTTCGTGCGATGCTTAATCGCAACTGGTTAAGGATTTCATCGGAATTCATAACCCCTTTTTCATTTACAATCTCATGCAACATGGTGATTCCCAGCATGCTCATTAGGGAGCCAGGCACTCCATGACCCGTGCAATCTGCTGCAGTCAGCACAATTCTATGATCACTTTGGGAAATCCAGTAAAAGTCTCCGCTTACAATATCCCTGGGTTTGAAAAAGATAAAATGTTCGCTGAACAGAGTCTCAAATACTTCGTTGCCAGGTAATACAGTATTCTGGATTTTTTTGGCATAGTCGAAACTGTATTTAATCTCTTTATTCTGTTTCTCAATATGCTCTTTCTGGGCCTGAATCTCAAAGGTGCGCTCCTGGACCTTGTCTTCAAGTTCCCGGTTAACTTTGTCTTTAAGGGCTGCATTCTCCTTCAGCTGATCAATAATTCTGCGCTGTGCCACCTCTTTGCTCTTTTTTAAGAGGTTGATCCGCTCGCTCAATCCGATGGAGAAGGTGAGTATCTGCAGGGTAACACCAAATTCCAGGGCGTGTTTTCCCAGGGCATAGTCTTTTAGCGCATAATTGCTGGCGATACCCAGTATCAGGAAAAGATTTGCAAAGAGAAAGTACCTTGCCGGCTGAAAATTATCCCTGGTGAGGATCATAGCCGGAACAATGGCCAGAAAAAGGCAGCCAATGGCCGAAACGAACATAATGGCCATTCCACCCAATTCTATAAAAAAAGGCAGTTCAATTCCAAGTCCCTGAAGCAGGATGATTGTGAAATTCAATATGAGTCCACCCACTGTGAACCATACAGCAATGAGCAGGATGGTATCCCACGATTGCAGTGTATTGCGCGTATCCAGATAGGAGCGCCCGAACAGCAGGTAGAATAAAAGAAAAACCTCAAGCAGGAAAATGGTAATGGGGGCAGTAACCATCCTGGGTATTATTTCGTAGATATATCCTTCTTTATTAATAAAGAAGAACAGGAAGGCCAGAATATATAGAATGTAATAGAGATAAGAGCTTTCGCGCCCCCTGACAAATAGCGGGATATGATAGAGGATCATAATCAGGAGGATCCCTGCAAATATCCCGAATACCAATCGCTTTGAACGGTCGCGGGCAAGCACACTTTCCTGGGTCGATATCGTAAAGGTGAGATCGGAAAGGACCGACTCGGTGCCCAGAGTGACCCTCAGATACAGGGTGTCGGATTCACCGGGAGGCAGATACATGCGCAGGTCGTCCGATCCGCTGATATTCACATCCTTTTTCCTGGGGTGAAGCTTGTTTCCGGATTTGCGGGTAGTCACATTCCCGTTATCAATCCTCTGGTGTAATATGTATTCATTAAATTCTGAAATATCATTGTGCTGAAGGTGGAAGGAAAACTGGCGTGTAGACCGGTTAACAAAATATAAGCGAAACCAGAAGCAACTTTCGTTTTCGTTTTTAATCAGAGCAGGATCGGGATCACTGAAATCAACCACCTTAAATTGGTGGTCCATCATGCCGGAAAACAGTTCCGCAGGGAGAATTGAGCAGTCTGAATCCTCCAGATATTGAAGCTGCATGTCAGAAATACCTACCTCCTGAACAAAATCAGACAGCACAACCGGTTTCTGTGCAGGGAGTAAATGACAGAGAATCAGAAATATTAGACTAAGTCTTAGGCGCATTCGGGTTTTTTCCTTCTACTCGTAAATATAATGTATATTTACAAAAAGTAAATCTAAGGAATGATTAGAGACCTTATTAATACAAGGTTTATACATATTGCCTTTTTGATATTGATCTCCTCCTGTTCCGGTAATGTGATTCAGACTACGGTTTTCACCGATGGTTTCCAGGAACTTGAGCCAGGCGACCGGCCCTTTTTTGATACATCCGATCCTGCCATTTGCTATGATGCACGCCGAGGAAATCTTGGAAGCTGGAGTGTGGCTTCCTCACTCGAACAGGATAATTTTGACAGGGCATGGGTGATCCGGAAAGATGAAGGAGAGAACTACCTGGCCCAGACCTTCACCAATCTGAATGATAAAAACTCACCCCTGAGCCTGATCACTCATCCCATGATCATAGCCGGAGAATCCTTATGGAGCGACTATTCCATAGATGTTGGCTTTACCCCTCAGGCCAAATTTGATAAGTGCGGCGTGGTATTTGGTTACAAGCATGCGGCCGATTTCTATTTCTTCGGTGTTGAAGGGAATACAGTTACGCTTAAGCACATCCAGCAATCTGTTACTCCACTCAGGCCCATAGAAGTTACCCTGGCTATCCAGCCCCTGGTATGGACTCCGGGTGAACGACTCAATGCAACTGTTTCGGTTCGCCGGAACAAGGTATCTACCATCCTGAATGATTCCATCAATATGCATTTCGAGGGTCTCTCCCCTCTACCATCGGGCCAGATCGGTTTGATCTCGGACCTGCCTGCAAAATTTCACAAGGTGGAGGTTAAACTGCTCAGTGGTGAGCAGCGGAAACTCTCCAGGAGGCAGAGGCAACTTGACAGAAGGTCGGAGATTCACCAGGCAGATCATCCGCATATGGTACGCTGGAAAAGGTTTGATACGGGTGAATTTGGTGCGGGTCAGAACCTCAGGCTGGGCGATCTGAATGGAGACGGAAACAAGGAAATTGCATTTATCAGACCCGATGCATCGGGAGCAGAGCTGGGATCAATCTCAGTCATTAACCTGGATGGAGAATTGATGTGGCAGTATGGAAAGTTGGTAAAATCCAATGAATGTTCAAATGTGGAGCTACCGGTACAGATCCATGACATTGATGGAGATGGATCGCGCGAAGTACTCTTTGTGCGTAATGGCTGGTTACATATCCTTGATGGGAGAAACGGAAAGCAGATCAGGCGCATCAGGATTCCGGAAGCTGACGGTGTTAATTCAATGATTTTTGGTGATCTGATGGGAGTTGGACGGGATAATTGCATCTTACTTTCGGACCGTGTTCATCTTCTGATAGCTCTGAACGAAAAGGGGGAGCTCCTGTGGGAACAGAATCTTAACTCGGGATCCCAACCCATGGTATATGATATGGATCAGGATGGCCGTCATGAAGTTCTGATGGGCTATTCGGTTTTCAATCCGGAGGGGGATCTGATTTACGATGTGGGTGCGCATATTGGTGATCAATGTAATGGGGTTTCCGTTTATGAAATGATCAACGCCGGACAGGTAACTCCCTGCCTTGTTTACGCGGCAGGCGACTGGGGATTGTTATACTATGATTTTGATGGGCATCTATTGAAACAAAATATTCTGGGTCATGTGAGTCATCTTGGTGTGGCCGACCTGGATGCTGAGTCACCCGGTCTGGAAGTTTTTACATCTAACCAGTGGGGAAGCAAAGGCCTGGCCCATGTGCTGAATGCCAGTGGAATCCTTACAAGCAGATTCCAGTCAGAATCAGGCGTTTTCCGGTGCCAGATGGTCAACTGGAAGGGAGACGGGGAGGAGTTTTTCATTAGCTCAGCCGATAGCATAAGGGGTGGCTTGTTTGATAAGACAGGTCAGCTCTCCGTGGATTTCCCGGCCGACGGGCACCCGGTATCCTATTACCTTGCCACCGACCTCACGGGCGATGCCCGCGATGAGATTATTGTATGGGATCCCCGGGAACTCTGGATTTACACCCAGGAGGATAATCCCCGTATGGGATACACCTATTCCCCGCGTCGCATCCCCCTCTACAATTATTCCATGTACCAGATGAATCTGTCATGGCCAGGATGGTAGTGTGAAATATTATTTATTATATTGCATTCGATCGTGAGCTATAATCTGGTTGTTTGGCACGAACTTTGTTTATTATTCAGCAAAACACCAGATGCAAAAAATACCGGGAGGATACGTCATGAAAACTTTAGCACTTGCCATAATCGCTACTGCCTTTGTTCTGGCATCCTGTAGTTCATCAAACAAGTCCGCTTCAGCGGAATATGATGATGTGTATTACAATCCAGACAAAGTCGAGAAGCAGGCTGCAAATAATACTTTTGAAGCCACCCCAGCGGTGACCAGCCAGCAGGCCATGTACCAGGAACAGGCCTATTCAGCTCAGGGAGTTCCAGTGGATGATAACCTGAGTGATTATGAAATATACAGCTTGCAGCGTGAAGCGGAAATGCTGGGAGTAGCTTATGCTCCGGAGGGGAGTGAATCTCTTTATGTAGATCAATATGTTGAGTATGATACCTCAGGACAATATGGTCTGAAAGGTGAACCGGTCATTATAAATAACTACTACCAGGATCCCACCGACTATTCTTATTCATCCAATCTGAGGAGGTTCTCTGATGACTATTACGGTTGGGACTATTACGATCCCTATTACACGGATATGTACTGGTATACAGGCAGTCCATATAGCTGGGGTATCAGTATGGGATTTGGATACCCGGGATGGGGAATGTCCTTCTCTTTTGGATATCCCTCTTACGGATATGGTGGTTATTATGGCGGATACTACCCCAACTATGGCTATGGCTATCCTTATTATGGCTATCCCTATTATGGCTATCCCTATTATGGCGGATACTATGGAGGATGCTACCCCTATTATGGAGGTGATGACTATTATTATGGGAACCCTTACAGCTATGGAAGGATGGATAGCAGGTATTCATATGGATATTCAAGTGCCAGCAATGTAACGACAGGTAGTTCCAAGGGTTCAACATCCAGTGATCCCAGGTACAGAAGCCGTACAGACAACACTACAGTAAAATCGGCAAATGCCGCACGCAGCAATACGAGGATGTCCACAACTTCAAACCAGAATCAGGTAAGAAGCAATTCAGCTACTGCCACACAAAGACAGGCAAGGACCAATACCGGCAACAGCACTGCCACTCAAAGGCAGGTTAGGGCCAATACAAGCAAAGGTGCTCAGAGCAGCAATGCTGCAGTAAGGACCACCAGGACCCCCCAGTCTGTTAATTCACAAAACAGGAACAGCAGCGCAAATAATAACAGGACAGGTTATACACCCAGTTACAGCAAGCCACGCACCAGCTCTTCCTCAAACTTTAACAAAAGTGCAACACCTGCCAGAACCTATACTAACTCAGGTACACAGCAGCGCACCCAGAGCTCAAATATGAGACAGGGTAATGCACCCACCCGGACAAGTACTTCATACAGCCGGCCAAGTAGTTCCAGCAGCAAGAGTTCCTACAGCCGTCCGAGCTCTTCCAGTCGCAGCAGCAGCTCCTACAGCCGACCGAGCAGTTCATCGGGAAGTCGTTCCAGCGGGTCTGTTAGCAGGAGTTCAGGTGGAAGCCGTAGCTCGGGTGGATCTGTAAGCCGTAGCTCAGGAAGTTCAGGTGGGAGCCGTAGCTCAGGCGGATCATCGAGACGATAAACTGTCAATCAAAGTCAGGATCCCTCACCAGATCCTTTTCCAAGGAACCAAAAAAACAATTTTGCTATGAAAAAGTTAACATTTATAGCCTTGCTATTGGTGGGTCTTATCCTCAATGTGGATGCCCAGAATGAGACGCAGGCACTCAGATATTCTCAATACTATCCATTTGGTACAGCCAGGTATGCTGCCCAGGGAGGGGCCATTGGCGCATTGGGTGGTGATTTTACATCGGTAATTACCAATCCGGCAGGACTGGCTTTTTACCGTTCTTCCGAATTCTCTTTTACCCCTTCATTCTACTGGGTGGATACCAGGTCAAATTTCCAGGGTTCCCAGTCAGAAGCAGACCAGTTCAGGTTTAATGTGGGTAGCATTGGCCTGGTAAATACCATGACCAGCAACAAGAAGGATGGGCTTGTAGGTGCGGCAATTGCCTTTGGCTACAATTCCATGGCCAATTTCAATAACTATACCATCATACAGGGCATCAACAATAACAGTTCTTATCTGGACGACTTTACATGGCATGCCAATGATAATCCTAATAATCTGGACCCCTTCTACGAACAGCTGGCATTCGAAACCTACCTGATGCCCTATGATGAAACGGCAGAACGGTACTGGCATGATATGCAAATAGATGGCTACGGTCAGGAATTGATCCGATCATCCTACCGATCAGGTTATATTGGTGAATACTCACTTTCCGGAGCCTTCAATTATAGCAATCTGCTCTATTTCGGGGCCACATTTGGCGTTCATGCTGTCAGGTTTTACGAGGATATCTACCATAGCGAATATGATTACGATAATCATGTGCTGGATTTCGACAGTTTCTTTTTCAGGGAATTTAACAATACCAGGGGAGTGGGCTATACGGGACGTTTTGGTCTTATTGTGAGGCCGCTTCACCTGCTCCGGATAGCTGCTTCCTTTCATCTGCCCACATGGTATTATCTTACAGATGAAAAGTACACTGATATGAATTCCTATTTCGACAGCGGTTCCGGAATACCCGACGCTTTCGAAGGCTCACCTAACGGGATCTACGACTATAAGCTAAAATCACCTTTCAGGGTAAATGCCAATGCCTCGGTAGTACTTTTCAAGCTGGCCACCATCTCGGCAGGTTATGAATTTGTGAATTATGCTGATGCTGAGCTGAGTGCATACGATTACAACTTCTTTGATGAAAACCAGCAAATCAGCCAGGATCTCCAGTCAGTCAACAATTTCATGGCAGGAGTCGAATTCAGGTTCAACACCTTTTATCTGCGCGGCGGAGGACAATATCTGATGAGTCCCTACTCCGATACCAGGAACGATGCGGAAACCTGGGTTTATTCGGCTGGACTTGGATTCAGAACCCCCAAGGCCTATTTCGATGTGAGTTACAGTCGTTACAACCGGAACGAGGTCTATTCCATGTATGCTTATCAACCGGGATACAATGAAGTCTCGCTTAACGAGGTTAACAGCAACAATATTATGTTTACCATAGGATTCAGGTTCTGATACTACGCTGAAGGTAAGATAGTGCATCCGGACCCTCATTGAAGATCAGATCAAGGATACTCAAATTGGGACGGAAGCCCAGGCGGTCGGAAAAGACCTGGTGATACTCCATCGGATGGAAATCAGGATCTGCCACCGCCTGGTCCTTTTTAGGATGGATGTAATGCCTGGGATCTGTATCCGAGCTTATTGCCTTAAATTCCCCGGTACACCTCAGCGGAACATTCAGGCCCATAAATCCCAGGCTACTTTCAATCAGTTGTACATTCAGATCGACCAAATATTCATATCTCTTCCGGTAGAAGGGCTCGATCTCATCTGCCATATACTCGAAGAAAGGAGAGGAGGCATATGAGGCCACCAGGCTGCGCCAGTGGATCTTGTTCCAGTTCGTATCGTAATCTACCCGGATATCGCGCAGCAGGTTTTTTACCCCGTGCTTCCTTTTTACCGGTATGGACAAGCTGACTAATCCGTTGGGACCCATGATCATGCAGCGGTTCCTGTAGGTCTGCTTTGAATAGCTGTCATGTTGCTCCAGAACAATCTCTTTCTGCCTGACCAGGCGGGCATAATAGTTTATGGGTCCGTTATAGAGAGCCGGGAAAATCAATGGGTTGGAGTCTATCGGCCGGCCCTGACAATGTGGAACATCCGATTCCAGCGGATTCCCCCATATTCCTTGTCAACGCTGAGCCAGATCAGGCGGGGTTTACCAATCACATGATCTTCCGGGACAAAACCCCAGAACCTGGAGTCGGCAGAATTATGCCGGTTATCGCCCATCATAAAGTAATAGTTCATCTGGAAGGTGTAGCTTGAGCTTGACTCGCCGTTAATAAATATCTGTCCGTCTCTCAGCTCCAGATCATTGCCTTCATAGGCCTCAATAATCCGCCTGTAAAGCGGAAGGCTTTCCATGGTTAGTTCCACGGTAGTGCCTTTTTCCGGAATGGCTAAAGGACCAAAGAACTCCAGGTTCCAGGCATAACGTTCATCGTGAGGAAAGATATCACGGTCGTACTGTCCATCTGTATACAGGTTGATAGCCTCCACACTGACGATGCCGGGAAGGGCCTGGATTTTCTCAGCATTTACACTGCTAAGGGGAAAGGTATAGTTGGGATTGTTCCTTACATCTGCAGCATCCCTTCCAACTCCAAATGGTTCCAGGGATCGCGGATTTATGGGAGTTCCATTGGTTCTCACCCTGTACCAGCGCTGAATTCCCTCAAATTCTTTCTGTTTCTCACCATCAACAAAAACCTCGTTGTTAATTACCTGAAGGGTTTCCCCGTGGATAGCCACACATCTTTTGATGTAATTGTCACGCCTGTCAACCGGTCTGGTCTCCACATCAAATTTCTCTGCAATTTGCTTTCGCACATAGTCTTCATATACACCCATGGGACGGGTGCGGTTGTTCCGTGTCTGGTCAGCCAGCATCAGGCCGTAAGCCTCATCACGTACCAGATCGAAATAGTCAAAATTACCTTTGGCATACAGTTTATGATCCGATTTCTCCAGGGCCACCGTATCCGAAGCGGGGAAATTGAAGACCACAATATCATCTCTTTTGACAGTGCTGAAACCTTTTAGTCTTTTATATGGGCGCTCAATCCACTCCAGGTACGATTTCCCTCCAAGAACCGTATTGGGAAGAAAGGGAATGGCCAGGGGAGTGTTTGGGGTGCGCGGTCCGTATGCGGTCTTGCTCACATAGAGATGATCGCCAACCAGAAGACTACCCTCCATGGAAGGAGTGGGGATCTTATAATTCTGAAACAGGAAGATATTGATAAGTGAAACTGCAACCACCGCAAAAATAAGTGCATCAAGCCACTCGACGATTACATTGTTCTTCTTCTTTCTGCTCTTCCAGAATGACCAGTTGACCTTCTTACTTACATAAATATCAAATACCACGGGTATCCCCAGCAGGAACCAGAAATTTCTCAACCAGATCACAAAGAGGATATAGATAAAGACGGCAACGCCGAACTTGAAGTATTTGTCATTCAATAAATTACGGATATTCATTATGCTTTTATTTTATGGACTTAAAGATACGTTCTTTTCTTAAACCACCAATGAAAGGGGTGTCGGGTTTAATGGAGAACCAGACCCGGACGGCTTTACCGAGGAGATGATCTTCCGGGACAAATCCCCAGTACCTGGAATCGGCCGAATTGTGGTGATTGTCGCCCATCACAAAATAGTAATCCATCTGGATGATATAGCTAATGGCCACTTCTCCGTTAATATGAATTTCACCATCCTTTACGGTCAGGTCATTGTCCTCGTAAGTACCGATAATTCGCTGGTAAACAGGAAGATTCAACTGGTCAACCTGAATTGTATCTCCACGCTTTGGTATGCGAAGCGGACCAAAATTGTCACCTGTCCATCGGTAATGATTGTTGTGGGGAAAGATTTCCTGATTCTGGAAAGATAGAGTGGGTTCCATATATCTGCTGATACTTCTTACAAGGGGGAAAGATCTCAAGGATTCAACATTTTCATTTGCCAGGTATAAAACGTGGAGGGAGTTAACCGGATTGTATGTGACGGAGTTTTTATGAATTTTTAACGAATCCAGCAAGGGATCAGGAAGGGGTTCGCCCCTGGTGCTTACATAATATTTGAATTTCTGTAGAGGCAGTTCCGACCGGAAGGTTCCGTTTACACTAACTTTTCCATTGGAAATCAGCAGGGTGTCGCCCGGCAGGGCAATGCATCTTTTGATGTAATTCTCTCTTTTGTCCACCGGGTGGGTTATAATATCAAATTCGTCCAGGAGATAGTCCCGTCCATACTGCCGTACAAGAGAATAGTAGTTCTGTCCCGGATACTGAACAAGCATGGAATCTCCCTCGGGGAAATTAAAGACTATGATATCTTCTCTCTTAATTCTTGAAAAGCCATTTAATCGCTTGTGTGGCATTTGAAGTTTTTCCGAGTAGGATTTTTTGCCAGAAGGGAGCTTGTTATGGAAGAAGGGGATGGCCAGCGGGGTCTCCGGAAGCCTGGGACCATAGGCCAGTTTGCTTACAAAGATATAGTCTCCTGCCAGCAGGGTTTCTTCCATGGAAGGTGTGGGGATCTTGTAAGTCTCCACAAAAAGTACTTTAATGCTGAAGGAGCATATAAGGGCCAGAAGCAGAACAGAAAGCCATTCGATGCCCGACTGCAGGTGCACTGGCAGTCCGAAACGTCGTAAAGTCCAGTCCACCTTCCGGGTAATAAAAATATCAAAAAGGACAAAATTGAGTGGAAGTAAA
>CAYWGP010000229.1:0-9946 GCA_964458155.1 uncultured Bacteroides sp. | reverse complement strand
AGGAGTTGCTTTCGGGGATCACCAGTTCCCGGAGCAGGGGGACATTCTCATACTCCCAGGCCATGATGGTCCCTTTGTAAGAATAGTAATCTCTGAAGCCCTCCTGGGGCGGAAGGATCTCTTCCATGGCCCCTTCGGTTTCAGTTTTCCATGGTCCGCTGGTGACCCAGTAGGTATTGGGCATTTGCTCCGATACAGGCAGGGCATTCACATAAGGTATTTTAGCATCCATCTCATCCACAGGTAGTACCAGGAATTCCCCGGGAACTTCTTTTTCCAATCCACCTGCACTCCACCTTACCAGCAGTTCATTGTCGCCCTTTTCCCAGTTCACGGCCACCACCTCCTGGAATTTATAACGGTTGTAGGTGTATTCCTTCAGCTTAACCCGCTCAGACTCTCCTTCAAAAAGCTCCTGCCCGTTCAGGAAGATTTTAATATATCCGGCAAATGAAAAGCCCAGTAGACCCGTGGCCTTCTCATCGGAGTTCAGCTTCATATAAGCGTAATAGTTGTTGCCCCTTTCTTGTGGAACGCTCCCCTCCAGCTTAAAACTGGTGATGCCCCCGTTATAAGACAGGGGAAGCATGTTATAGCTGAAAGAAGTCTCACGAATCACCTTATCGGCAATGCTTCGTGTCACATCCAGGGGGAGGTCCTCTTCCTGGGCATTCAGGCCGGAGACCGGAAACATGCAAAGTGCCAGCAGGAACAGTATGGCTTTGGCTAAGTTCTTTTTCATAAGATCATTTTAGAAAAGTGAAACCCGGATCTCAGATGCCCAGGAGTTAAGTTTCCGGCCCTGCATATCTCCGGGCCACTGGCTCAGTTTTAATTCCATACGCTGCAGATCAGCAGGATCAGGAAGATCCGCCAGCCTGTCAAGGGTGAGCGTAAGACAGTAGCCGTCCTCTGAGAGCTGTTTGTATTTCAGCGGATAGAGAAGATCCCCGGAACAGAGCGTTTGACGGGTCATTTTCAGGCTGAACGCATCCATAGGAAGGGAGTACCAGATCCTTAGTTCTTTGCCATCAATATTCATGCGGGTAATCCGGGGCAGCTCCCTGTAAGGCACAGCGGAGCCGGGCTGCTTGTACCTGAAGGGATGACCCTGGATCAGTTTTCCATTATCATAGGCCCCTATATCGGGCCTTCTTCCACTGTACTCCAGCACCAGCGCCTTTGCTTTTTTTCCTTTATCGATGCAGGGTGATCCCTTTCTCAATCTGAAATCGCCCTGAAGAGGATCGCGGAACATGGGGTCGGCCACCAGTCCCCTTTTTTCAAATCCACGGGAAGTGAGCAGATGGGGAAAGGGCACATTGGAGCAATCGTAATCGAAATGATTATCCTCTCCCATATTGTAAATGCCAAAGGTGTCGGAGGCCTCTGATACGCAGGCGTTGTTAAAGTGCCGGAGGTGGCTGTTCTCCCACACATTCCTGGGGCTTCCGATCATGTCGAAGTCCACCTGCCAGCTGTTGTTAAAGATCCAGAGGGGACGGTTGAGGGAATCCTTGGTACAGGAGATCTTGAAGATGGTCCATCCATCCTCCGAATCGGGCAGGCTTACAGCGGTATTCCCATAGATATAGATATCCCCGCCCTGTACCTCGGTAATGGATACAAAAGCATGGCCGTTGATCATGCTGTTGTGGTAGAAATGAAGATTCAGGGCGTGAACCTCCGGCTCCAGCACGTTGTCGGAGGTGTTGATAATGGTATTTCGGTAGATCTCCCCGTTGGTACAGGCCAGGGGATCAAATTTCCCACCGCTGATCTGCGAAAGCCTGAAGGCATTGAAGGTGTTTCGAATGGTGTTGTCGCGCAGCACAAAAACTCCGCTTATAGCATTCCCCTGGAAGATAGATCCATTGTAATGCTGGTGGTTGCCGTGATGGATCTCATCCCACGAATAATCCTCCTCATGGCTCCACACCCGCTCATCCTGTTCCCAGCTGCATTGCTCCACCAGGAAGTGGTGACTATCACGGCCCGTGGCAAACAGGGCCCTTTTCCCTCCATAAAGATCACATTCCCGCAGACTCAGATAGGAGCTGTTTTCTGCCCTGATCAGATCGGTCCAGCAGTTTCGGATGGTAAAGTGTTCAATGACGATCCAGGAACATGCTTCCAGCTTGAAAGCCTGATGGTCCAGGTACATACCAGGCTCCACACCCCCGTCAATAATACAAAGATCCCTGCTGATCCCCCTGATCACTATGGGAAGGTCGGGAGTGCCGTGCAAATTCTTCAGCCTGTATTTTCCGGAATATCTCCCCTCAGCAAACAGCACCGTATCGCCCGGCCGGGCAGCATTTAATATCTCTACTACCGCTTCAGTTTCCATCTGCGGATCCACACCTATGGTCGCCGCCATTGTCTGAAGTCCCGTCCATACAAGTCCCAGCATGGCAAATAGAGTAAATCTCATTCCAGTTCAAGTAGTTAAAATTCGAATACGAACCCCTTCACCTCGCTGCATACAAGGGATTAAAGAAGGGGATTAAATCTACTAAATTTCTGTTTTGCTCTGAGCCGGATTCCTGAATTATTTGGAAGAGGCTGAATTTAAATACCTTGCGTTTTATACGGAATTGCCATAACTTGAGAAAAACCCTCAGAGCCATGCATTTCCACCGACAATTCCTTGCCGTAATTATTTTCATTATATCCATTCCTGTTTCAGCCCAGACCTATGTGTCGGGCGAGATAACAGCTAATACCACATGGACACAGGCAGCTTCACCCTATGTGATCATGGATTCTCTGATCGTAGGTTCATCTGCAGTTCTGACCCTGGATTTTGGAACCATAGTGATGTTCAAATATCACCCTGATCCGGCCAGTAAAAGTTATATGGTCATCAACGGCGGGATCAAATCCAATGGAAATTTTGAAAATTTCGTCGTATTTACTTCCGATCGGGACAAATCGGTAATGGATCTTTACGGCGACGGGAATGCTTCTATCCCCAGGCCCGGGGACTGGGGCTACATTCATTTTAACAACCTCGACCCTGGAGAAGGAGAACATGGAATGGACTGGACTGTATTCAGGTACGGAGGCGGACGAAATCCCGATACCCTCTCCTCCCCGGAGTTTTATCCAACCCTTACTTTCCGGGATGAGATTCACACCGATGATAACACCGTTTGGATGAATGATTGTGCCGTAGACTATTCAAAAGGGGTGGGGATCCGCATGGGCAACGCCCGGATAACAAATACATACATCACATATTGCATGCACGGCATCCAGGTAACATCTACCACATGTGGCCTCACTAATTCCACTATATCGAACAATAAGGGATACCCCATCCTGATTGACGGTCTGAAAGTAACGCTTGATTATGCAGATAGCGAAACCTCCAACTTCTTCATTGAAGAGTTTTCAGGAAACAGCTTCTACAACAACGGGCAAAACTATTTTGCCCTGGGAGGCAAGGTGGTCCTGGTAAAGGGCGATGCCATTCCGGGACCCATGACCTTTGAACTGGACTGGAGAAAACTCTCTTTTCCCTACATGGTGACTTCACCTTTAGAGGTATCCGGACTGGAAATAAACCTGGAACGGGGAACACTGATCAAATTCAAATTCTACGAGGAGCCCGGCAGAAAGCCTTACATCTCATTTAATCCGACGAGCATACTGAGGACCCGGGGTGGACTTAGTGGTGAGAAAACTGTATTTACATCCGAATACGATCATCGATATGACTACGAACAGTTTGAAGGTCAGCACCGCGATCCCATGGCGGGGGACTGGGGCTATATTGAGGCTCATGCCTTTGACCTGGAGGATTGTGTATTCAGGTACGGGGGACTTTATGCGGATCCGGACACAGGAGATCCGCTTCCCGACGCCTCAGGCGCGGTCCGGATCAGGGCCGGCTTATCATGGTCCTCACGTTTTACGGGCTGCCTGTTCAACAGCCTTTACAGGCATGGCATCGTCACCGTTTTTGAGCAATATGTGGACCATCCCATCAGCATCGATAACTCTTCCTTCCTGCTTTCAAAAGAAAATTACGGGATCACCACCCTGCAGCCCGAGGGGGGCGATGCAGGGGCGATCGATGCAAGAAACAATTACTGGTACGGATCAAAGGGCCCCTATAATCCGAACTCCGATACCGTTGGAAACGGGTGCAGGGTAGCCGACCATATCGATTATAAGCCATTCCTGACCGAATCTGATGATGAACTTGACCTGGTCAGCTCGGTCCTTGCGGGAACCGTGCGTAATCAGGATGGGGTGGAAATCCCCGGTGCCCAATTAAGGTTGAAGGGTAAAAAAGAGAAGATTGTCTACAGTAAAACGGATGGTACTTATTATATCTCAAATATTCACCCTGGATATGGTTACAGCTTGCATGCCCTCGCCAGGGTGCACCGCGATACGGTTTATGAGGACATCATTATCGGAAGAGACACTTCCCAATTATTGAATCTTAGTTTGCGGGAGCGCACCATCGATTACCTGGTGGATACCATCACCTTCCAGGTGAATCCCCCCATGTCCGAGGTCCAGGTGGGTGGCACGGCTTACCGCTACTACAAGATTATCGACAAGATCACCCACGATCCGGTTTACGGAGCCGAGGTATTTGTGTATGGCCTGGTGGATACCTTTTACACCAACTACAAGGGCATCGCAACTATTTCCATTCCGTGGGACAAGGCAGGCCCCACCAGCAATGGCAAATCCTTTTACATATCCCAGGTGGGCATTGAGGCCCTTGCCTATCCTCCCGATCAGCGCATGTATTTCAGGGTAAAACAGCTTCCCCGGGATTATACAAAAATGTGGGGAGGGAAACTCTGGCTGAAAGAGGGAATTTCCGTTGTGGAATTTAAGCAGGAAGTGGGCGCATCCATAGGTGTGGCGGTAGCAAATACCGGTTCAGGAGAGATACCGGTAAGCCTTCTGCTTGAACGGGGCTTCCAGGCAGGTGCCGGGATCAACCTGGGAGCATCTGCCAAGGCCACACTTGGCCCGCTTGAAGCTGGTGCCGAGGCAGAAATAGGAGTAAATCTGAATGCGGTCATGAAGGACCAGTTTATTTTTGATTATGAAAACAATAGTGGCCGCGAGGCCCTGGCCAAATTCATTGTCCTGGCCGGGTCGGCCTTTCAGTACCTCGATTCTCCTCTGCACAGGTACCTTGGTGTGGCGCTGCTGGATCAGAATCCTTATATACAACAGGCCTCATTCTCAAATAGTATCGGGTTGAACTATACGGGATACGCCGGTGCAAAAGCGGGAATCGGGCTGAACCTGAAAGACGACGATGGAAAAGAATCGCCCATCGGGGCAGAGCTGAAAGGCAGCGCCGAGGCCAAGGGGGCCATCGACTTCCTCTTCACCTCTTACACCTATTCCAACCAGTTGGATTTCTCGCTCGCCTATGCAGCAGAGATCGGTCTTGGTGTTTCAGCCGGGGTGGGCTTTGACATAGCGAAGCTTTTCGGCAGTGGCGATGAAAAGGATAAAAACGATAAGGAGAGCAATGACACGAATAAGAAAGATGATAAGGAGTTTAAGATAGAGATTCCCGATCTGCTGTCGGGAAGTGCCAATGCGGGCATCAAATATGGCGCTTCCATCAGCACCACACGGGAGATCCCGCAACCCTTCACCAGCCTGGGCTTTATGTATGGCTACAAATATGCAGCAAAAGTTAGTGCATTTTCGCTGTTCGGGGCCGGAGTGGGCCAGGACAGGGAGTACAGTTTTATCTTCGACTTCCACGACAGCTACCTCAAAGGCATCGTAGAAGAGAAGGTCCAGCTGGCCAAAGACCTGGTTTCGACCGATATGAGCAATCTGAGCCTGGATATTTCTTCTCTCTCGGGTGCAAATCTGTTCCAGAGCCCCTTTGCCACATTTGCTGCCGAGCAGACCAAAAATGCATTTTCTTACCCCCCGGTGCCATACAGGCAGACCGTAAAGGACCTTGTGGATCAGGGTGCATTTACTGTGGAATTATCTTTCGGATTGGGACCGGTAAAGTGTAAGTTTGGTGCCGGTATTGAATACAACGAGGCAAACGATTACCTGTGGCGCTCAGGTGTGTTTTATGACTGGGGGCTGTATCCATTGCAGACTTACGATTATGTGGCTCAGAATAACGACATCAAAGTGGGACCGATCCTGCAGGACATCCTCAATGAATCGGGTGCCTATCTGTGGGAACAAATATCCGGAGGATTTATCAAGGACATCTTTAGGAAGATCCCCATCTGGCCTTTTAACCTTCTGAAAGCCACCAATACTCAAAATATTATCGTGGGACCGCCTTCCCGGACCTCGTACCTGGCGGTGGATACGCTGTCCAGCTCTGACAGTCTCTTTGTATATTACTGGGACTGGTACGGGACCGACGGGATCACCGAAAAGAAAGCCACCATGGCGGCGGAGTCCCTGAAGATACTGGAGCATGTTAAAAGCATGGCTGTGGAGGTACACAGGCTGGATTACGGAATCGGGGGTTTCTACCAGTTCGAACCCAACGGGAGGGTGCTGGCCGATTCGATGGTACTTTCGATCAACTATGATGACTCGGAGCTGGATGTCATGCTGAAGGACAGCACAGCATATACCATTGACGAACTGGATCTGAGGATGTACGTGGAGGATAAAACCAATAATAAGTGGATCTATATAGGTGGTGAGGTGGACCCGGTAAATAATCTCGTTACAGCCCGAATCGATTCGCTGGGCACCTTTACCCTGGCTCCCTTTACCCCGGATGGGGAAATTATCCTGACAGCCAACCCCGATACCATTCGGGTGGAGGTCCTTGACAGTACGAGGGTAACAAGCAACACGATTTATTATACCACGGGCGAAATGGTCCTGAATGAGGAATTCACCATAGAGGTTTCCAGGGGGACCATTCTTACATCCGATATCAATTCCGGTGCGGAGGGTGTACAGATCCTTTCCCTGAATGGGAAAATATCTTTTGACTACCGCTCCGACAGCATTTCGGGGGTCGCTTTCCTGAAAGCCAGCAGTCGGAAAGGTGGTGCTGAAGGAATCACCACCGTTACCATCTACGAGGAAAATCCGCCGGAAACCCCGGTAATCACCTCGGCCACGCTGGATGCTTACAGTGTGGATTTGAACTGGGGAGCTGTTCCCGATATCGACCTGGCCTGCTATATGGTATATTATGGAACCCGGAGTGGTCCCCCATACGATGGAACGGCTTCAGTAGAAGGTGAATACTCGCCGGTGGATGCCGGAACGGCCAACTCCATACGGCTGAATGGACTCTATAAAGATTCCACCTATTACTTTGCCCTTAAGGCAATCGACCGGGTGGGAAATGCCAGTGGGTATTCCAATGAGGTAATGGTGACCACACAGTTCAACAGGAGGCCGGTCATCTATGCCCGCGTGTTTGAGGTAAGCCCGTGGCTGACAGATGGAACAGTGATCGATACCCTCTGGGCCAGCGATGAGGATCGCGGACAGTCGCTGCAGTATTACCTGGCAGCCAATAATACCTGCACCGCTTTCAGCCTGGATACGCTCACCGGGGAGATCGCCGTGAAGGATGAAGCACAGCTTGACTACTGGACCACCGGCATTGATTCCCTGCTGATGCATGTAGGAGTGCGCGACGACGGGGATATCCCGCTTGCCGACAGTGCTGAAATACTGATCGTACTTAAGGTGGCCACAGGCATGCGAAGAGCCCCATTGGCCAACGAGCCCTTGTTTATGCTTTATCCCAACCCGGCTACAGATGTGGTACATTTAGAATTAATAACTCAGGAGTTACCCGGTGAACTGGCAATAAGCGTGGTCAACATGCAGGGCCAGGTCATATACAGGAAAGAGAAAGCGGCCGGAGCAGGGATGCACCATCAAATTGATCTGTCCGGGGCTGCCCCCGGTCTCTATTCGGTGGTAGTGCAAACCGATATTGGCAAAGGGGTGCAGCGACTGGTGCTGATAAGGTAATTAAGAATGAAGAGTAGGCCTTGTGGCACTTGTGCTCCCTGTGGTTCTGGCAGCCCTGCCTGAGTGCATTTTCATTCGCCTGCGGTAGTTATTAAAGGAGAGGTAAAATGCATACCAGACTGTGATCAGAATCAGGGGCAGGATGGAGTAAGCGTTCAGGTAGAATCCCGAAAAGGTGGCCACACAGTAGTGGGAGGGATTCTTCCGCTCGTAGAATATTGTAAGAGTGCGTCCCTGCTTGTATTCATAATTGGCCGGACCGTACGCCTTATGCATCCGGCCATCCACCATAAACTGAATTTCACTGGCCTCTGCCGGATACCTTGGATCTTCTCTGCGCTCAACATAACGGGTTACCGTACCGGTGGTTCGCTCGCCACTGGTAAGCAGCCGCCAGTGGCGGGAAACAGGAAGAAGAAGAATCAGGAGGCAGATTCCGCGGAAGGTCCATTTACTGATGCTGTATACTTTCATGGTTTCATTCCCTTTTTACTGCGGATCCACTGTGCGAAGAATTTATCCTGGAGGCTCCACCGGCCCGATTCTTCATGAATGAATTCCTTGCGGGCCAGGCTCTCCACCGCCTGTGAAACTGTGCTGGCCGCTCCAATTTCATACCTGGCCAGGAATGCACCTGCTGTAGGGCTTTCCACCTCTCCTTCCAGGGCAATTGCCCTCAGAATCCGATACTGTATTATAGTCAGGAGGTTGAGGTAGGAGGCATAGACAGGCTGATTTTCGTTCAAAATATTCTGCATGGTTTGCTTTACTTCATTGGAGCTTACATTTTTGAACTGGCTGAACAGCCGGTTGCATATAAACTGAACGTAAAACGTATGCATTCCCGTATATTGGGCAATGCTGTTCAGTGCATCTTCCTGGATACTTTTGCCTTGTCTGGAAAAATGGAAACGGATGAAATCAAAGTATTCCCCGCGATCTATCAAATCCAGAAACATCATTTCCGTGGAACTGAAGAATGGTCGGGACGGTTGCGAAAACATTTCAGACAACATGTGTTTTTTGCTGCCCGAGAAGATAAAGCTAATGTTGTTTGCCTGCTGTACATGCGTTCTGAGAATGGCTTCCACATTCTTTTCGGGGTAGGAAGATATCTGCTGAAACTCATCTATGGCCAGGACAAAAGATTTTTTGTGTCCCGCTACCAGGCGAAAAAGAAGATCCAGTGATAAGCTTACCTCTTTCTCGTTCCTGATATCGAGCGAAATCCTGGGTTCGCCCGAAAGAGGGTCAAAACTCAAGGCCGGGCGCAATGAGGCCAGTTTCTTGAGCAGGTTTTTGATGGCACTTTCTGACTTCGATATGGACCGAATAACAGCATTGCTGAAAACCTCGGCAAATTCGTTCAGAGAAGTGGTTCCCATGATATCAAAATAGATAGGAATCAGGGATTTGTCCTTCGATAATTGATTAATAACATGCAATAACAGTCCTGTTTTACCTATTCTTCTGGGCGAAATCAATGTAATATTACGCTGATTAACAATGGCGTTAATTAGCCGTTTAGTTTCTAAATCCCTGTCACAGAAGTATTCAGGCGATTTGTAGCCGCTTAGAGTAAATGGATTATGCTTCATAATATATGTTACATAAAATATGTAACGTAATATATGGAATTATCTTCAGTATTCCAATTTATTCTAAGTTGGCATCTGCTTCGCTTTTACCGTATACACACTTTCCCGGCATAAATGTTGCCAGTTCGAATTCCGGTAATTCAGGCGCATAAAAAAACAGGCAGCGATCAGCACTGCCTGTCCTTAATTCTTCTGTACAGATCTTACATCTTATTGCATCTGCAGCTCTATCGTAAAGGTCATGGGGACTGCATCGGGAGTGGCTTCCATATCGAGTGTTGCTTGTCCCTGAGTCATGGCTGTAACTATACCGGCCAGCATTTCCTTCGATACCGGTACTGATGTTGTGCCAGATAGCAATACACCTA
>CAYWGP010000228.1:0-9863 GCA_964458155.1 uncultured Bacteroides sp. | reverse complement strand
CTGGCCCTGATCGCTTTTGCCATATTCCAGCTTCGCAGGGCGTTCAGCAGGGAAAAGGAGAGTAATTTTATCCTGCAGGCCGGACCGTGGATGACGGTTGCCAATATAGCCAATATCCTGTGGCTCTATGCCTGGCTGAATTAGTATATAGGACTTTCACTAGTGTTGATGCTTATTATCCTGGCCTCCTTGATGATCATGGTGATCAGGCTGAATATGGAACGCTGGGATGCGCCTTTACCCATCATTGTTAATGTATGGTGGCCGATCTGTATCTACAGCGGTTGGATTGCCGTGGCGACAATAGCCAACGTATCCTCCCTGCTGGTCAGTTTGGAATGGCAGGCGCTCCTCAGTGCTGAAGGCTGGGCCACCGTGATGATCATTGTGGCTGTTGTGCTGAACCTGCTTATGATCCTACTTCGCAATATGCGGGAGTTTGCCGGGGTGGGCGTTTGGGCCCTGGTTGCCATCTCGGTGCGGCACTGGGACAGCCTACCTGTACTTCAGTGGACTGCGCTAATTGGTGCGATCGTGGTTTCCCTGGCCATAGGCGTGCATGGTTTCCTGAACATGGCTACCGGACTGCATGTCAAGTTCAGGGAATACAAGGGGTCTATTCCTGCCAGTTGACCGAGACGATGATCTCGTTCCTTCGGCCGATGAACTGATAGGGCGAATTGTAACCAAGGAAGCGAAAGTTCCCTGAATAGCTGATCCCTTTCTTCTCCAGTGCCTTCCCCAGCTTCTCGGAGTAGCGTGCGATCTTTCCATCGTTGGCATAGCCGCCGAATCGCAGCACGGCCACATATTCTGGCTGGCTCTGTTCCAGTTTCACCCGCGAATCCTTGGGTCTGGGCAGGCTCTGTTCATCGTATTTCGATGGCATAACAAAGCTCATGGCCGATTCGCTGTCATTGATGTCCATATGCACCGGCGCGGTCATGGCAATCCGGGTATTGGATTCATTCCCGCCAAAGATAAATCCGGCCAGTGTCCGGAATCCGGGTGTGGACATCTGCCGGTAGGATTTTGCCGAACTGTAAACGGTGGCCTTCATGGCCGATGGGTAATAACGTATTTCGTATTCTTTGTCGGACTGCACCAGCCTGTATTCCTGTTTTTCTATGGATGATGCCATAATCGCAGT
The DNA here is from genome assembly GCA_964458155.1 of uncultured Bacteroides sp. Lineage (GTDB taxonomy): Bacteria > Bacteroidota > Bacteroidia > Bacteroidales. Next base: position 8,713 of record CAYWGP010000228.1, on the reverse strand, counting down.
GCTAAAGAGAGTAAGTATTAGTATAGGGAATTGCTTCTAACCAGATCCTGTCGATCTCCAGTCGGAAGCTTTCGTTCTTTTTGTTGGAGATCAGGAAGGAGCACTCACGCAAAACCTCACCTGGATAGTTAGGCAGGTCAAGCTGCCAGCCTCTAAAGGTCGGGATCATTTGATCAAAAGGTACGGTAACCTCCTGCCATGCTCCCGTGGTTTGGAATTCGTACTGATAAGAATGCCTTTCATTCAGCTGCGATCGCACCCTGAACTGGTAGTTCTTTCCGTCTCCCTTCAGTCGGATTTTAAAGGCCGAATAGTCTGTCGTTTCGATCACTTCCATACGGGCTCGGATGGAGGAAAAACCACCGTTGTTTTCCAGGGATACCGTACCCTGGAAGATTCCGTTGCCATCTTCCGACAGCTCCACATCGCCCTGGGAACGGCCTCCCATGACCCTGTCATCTACCACAAACCAGTCGCCCTGCTCGCTCTCAGGCGAAAAATCATATACCTCCTATGCACTCATTTGCATGCCCAATACTAAGATCGCTGCAATCACTGTTGTTTTCATAAAAGAGTAACAATGAAGAACTTATATTGTTCAATAAATAATAAGGAATCATTAAACAAAAGAGGTGACGCCCACTTTTAAATACACTGAACTATAAAAAAGTGGAGCTGCGCGGGGTGTTCTCCACCTGTGGCAGATCACCGTGCCCTTGACCCCGTACTTCATATTGTTACGGTGGAAATTGGTGAAACGGGCATGCAAGTTCAGGTGCCAAAAAATATTGTCGATTTCTGAGTACCTTGCCATATGGGGAAGCTTACACTGGTATTTTTTGTACTCATGACCCTGACATGCCTGGCCACATTCAGTCAGCAAAGCAAAACGGACATGGAAGCTGTCCCTATCGACACTATCCTGCTGGAGGATGTGACCATTGGCGTGCTCCCTTTCCGGGAAAGTTCTCTGGAAGCCACGGGGGCTGTATTCAATATGAATTTCGATGAAATCACCAGGGCCAGTCTGTCCTCCTCCTCCGATCTCATTAACCTGGCACCAGGAGTACATATGGCGAAGGGCACCCTCAGTACACAAAGACTTGTGATCAGAGGGGTGGGGTCCCGCACTCCATACAATACCAACCGTATCAGGGCTTACCTGGACGACATTCCCCTCACCACAGGAGATGGGATCAGCTCGCTGGAAGATATAGCTGTTTCCTCCGTGGGCAACCTGGCCATACTAAAAGGCCCCTCCTCTGCCTTATATGGTTCCGGACTGGGAGGGATTGTGCGCTTTACTTCCCCATACCCAAGCCAACCCGGATTTTCAGCATCCCTGCTTTCTGAGTTCGGATCCTTCGGCAGCAGGAACTATGGCCTGGGTAGCACGTATAAGAAAAACAGGTGGGCCATTGCAGGTGGGGTAAACTTTTTCGACACAGAGGGATACCGTGAAAACAGCAAGTATAAAAGAAGCAATGCCTATCTGAATGCCAGAAGGTTCGGTAAGATGCATACGCTTTCCCTGACCCTCCACCTGATCAAGCTGCATGCTGAAATTCCCAGTTCCCTCAATGAATCAGATTTCATGAACGATCCAACACAGGCCGGTGGATTATGGGGGCAGATTAATGGATACGAGGAATACCTAAAGCTGCTGAGTGGTGTCAGGCTCGAATCTGAGCTGAACAGGAATTTGAAAAACAATATCACACTCTTCTCTACCCTTACCGATCCCTATGAGAGAAGACCCTTTAATACCCTTGATGACCGGAGCTTCAACCTGGGTGTCAGGGAATACCTTGAAATCACCATTAAAAAAATAAAATTCCAAGCCGGATTTGAATATTTTCAAGAGAGGTATAACTGGCAGATATATGAGACCCTTCCGGAAAGCGAGGGATCCTTACTGTCGGACCAGGAAGAAATAAGACGCTACCTGAATGGATTTCTCCTGGGACAATGGAGGCCCAATGCGAAGCTTCTGGTGGATGCGGGCCTCAATGTAAACCTCTTAAACTACAGCCTGCAGACCAATTTCCGGGTCGATTCCATAGATCAATCCGGGGAATACAGCTACAAGCCGGTGCTTTCTCCCAGGTTGGGCATCTCTTACAGGCATAAGGGACAGATTTGGACTTACGCCACTGCAGGAAGCGGATTCTCTGCACCTTCCCTGGAAGAAACCTTGCTTCCGGAAGGCACTGTAAATAACGAACTCAAACCGGAAACCGGGTGGAACCTGGAGCTTGGGAACAGGGGGCTTCTACTGGCAGGTCAGCTGCAATATGAGGTAGCCCTGTACTCCATCCTCCTGAAGGATATGCTCGTCACTGAACGAATCGCCGAGGATATCTTTACCGGAATCAATGCGGGCAAGGCCAGAAATACAGGACTTGAAATTAGTATAAAAGGCAGCCTCTATCCGGATTCTCATTCTTCACGCTTCAATTCTACCCTGCGTATGGCTTACAATGTGTCCAGCAACCGCTTTCTTGATTTTGTGGACGATGGAGCAGATTACAGCGGGAACACCCTTCCCGGAATTCCGGTCCAGGAACTGGCCGGGGAGCTCACGGGAAGTTTTAAGGAAATCCTTTTATCACTCCAATATCGCTATACAGGCAAGCAGTGGCTGAACGATGCCAATGATCAGCTGTATGAGGGCTACAACCTTACCAACATACGCCTGAACTGGAATTTCGGGATTGCTTCCTCTTCATTTCGTTTTGCATTGTATGCAGGAATACGGAATTTGTTCAATGCGCACTATGCTTCCATGATCCTGATCAATGCTCCTTCTTTTGGAGGCCTCGCACCCCGCTATTATTATCCCGGATCCCCAAGACAATTCACTTTCGGCATTAGGTTTTCCTATAAATAGCAGATGAACAGGAGAGTTTGGGGAGCTGCGCGGAGTGTTCGCTGCGCTCACCGTCCCCTTGCTCCCGTTTTGCAAATAGAACCAAAACAGAATGCTGGCGCATTCCCTGTTTTCCTTTTTCGGCTTTCTTTTGAATGCAAGCATTCAACGAAACCCTCAAAAAAAAACACCCATGACGGGTGTTTTGGTTCTGCTTGTTCGTGGAGCTGCGCGGAGTCGAACCGCGGTCCAAACGGGAAACCCATATGCTTTCTACATGTTTAGCCAATCTTTGGTTGTAGGGAAAGAGCCAGCGAAAGGCTACAAACTCAATCCTTAGTCACCTTTATTTCGCCGGTGGGTCGGGACATCCCCTCGGCTATCCTTGCTTAGCTTGTGCCTCATATACAACTGCCAACCAGGAGGAAACAGCTGCGAGACATCTCGTCCTCAGTCTCTAAGACCGGGATTAGGCATAGTCTACTAAGTAGTACTAAGCTGCGAGAGCATAGTTATTATCGCCAATTATAAGTGTGAAATCTGGGATTAACGAGCCAAACTCCCACGCTCGACATGCTTACATACCAGTTGATCCCGCTGTCAAATCCATTTCAGCCCCTTGGTATTGTCAACAAAAGTACAAAATTCAGACCAATCACGCATAGGGCTTAAGAAACAGGGGGCAATTATACGGAATCCTCTATCCCTAAGCGGTCAGCTAGCTTCTTATAAGATGTAAAGCAATTGGAATAACTGACTGCAGGTTGATAAAGTCCCTGTCGACCGTAAATACAGGCATGTGCCTACGTGTGGAAAGAGCACAGATTAGAAAGTCGGTATTCGAAGCCTGGACACCCTTTTTCCGGGCCACATTGAAGTAATCAGCGGCCAACTCGTAGTCCTCGGTTTCAATGTCCAGATCCCTGAATGCCCGTAGATGGTTCTTTAAAACCTTGTATTGCTTATCTGATCTGATCCCACTTAGAAGCTCCTGGCGCACAGGACCAATGAGTTGGGCTCGCACCTCCTTGATCAGTTCTTCAAGCTCTTTCACATGCTTTTCTCCTGCACTGCTGTTTCTGCGAAGCGCCAGAGACCAAATACTGGTGTCGACTATCACTTTCATTTTTTAGTGCGCTGCTTTTTATAATCATAGTCTGTCTCGTATTCAATTGAATGGAACAGCCGCAGGATCTCAATCTGTTTCCTTCGCTGGATATACTCTACCAGGGCCTCTGTCACAGCTCCTTTCTTGGTTTTGTGCTTCCCAAGCATCTTTGCTTCTTCTATTAATCCATCATCTAATGCCAGGTTTGTTGCCATGTGTATATCTGTTTATGTTTTCTACACATAAAGATACACTTTTTTATGTGTAGTTCAAATTTACACACCCTGGCCAGGGTGTATAGTTAATATACCAGGTCGGGAAATATCAGTCCGGAGACAAGATTGGTTGATTACTCCAAAGCAATTCCTAAATTGCATTATATGAGACTTGTGTTTTTGTTTTCGGTCATTTCGATAATGATATCCTGTTCTCCACGTGAAGAAGCTGGAGAGCATATCAATATTCTGTTTATCATGACGGACCAGCACCGGGGCGATTGTATTGGAGCTGCAGGAGCCGACTGGCTGGAGACCCCAAACCTGGATGCGCTGGCCAGTGAAGGCGTATTATTCTCAAAGGCCTATGTATCTGTACCCTCCTGTTTGCCTGCACGGGCAAGTATTCTCACCGGAAAAAGCCCGTGGGCCCATGGTATACTTGGATACTATCCTATCCCTGAAGCTTACTCCTTTGAGTTGCCCCGGGTGTTTACCGATGCCGGCTACAGGACACATGCGGTGGGAAAGAACCATTTCAACCCCATACGGAATACGCATGGCTATGAGACTGTTCTTCTGGAAGAAGGGTGGCACTCGGTTATTGAATCGGAGGGAAAATGCGATTACCAGTTGTGGTTTGAACAGATCGCGCCAGAGAAGGATATGAACGCCACTGGATTGCATTATACCGACCACCGAGGGGGGCGTACCTTCATGTATGCTGACAGCCTGCACCCTAGCTACTGGACCGCGCAGGGAGCTGTCGACTTTCTCGAATCCTATGACGAAGAGCGCCCATGGTTGCTGAAGGTGTCATTTCAGCGGCCACATCCGCCTTTCGATCCTCCACAGAGGTGGTATGATCATTATGCAAATGTAGACTATCCCATGCCACAGGTGGGCAGCTGGGCCGAGGAGAAGAATGGTGATCTGGATGGATCATTGGAAATCAACACGAATGCGACTCTGGGCAACTTCCCGGAAGAGGAAATCCGGGAATCGCGTCAATCCTATTATGCGGCCATTTCTTTTGTGGATGAACAGATCGGGCGCGTCATAGAGGCGCTTAAGCAGCGGGGTGAGCTGGATAATACCCTGATCGTCTTCACTGCCGATCATGGCGATATGATGGGAGATCAGCATATGTGGAGGAAATGCAAGCCCTATGAGGGATCTGTAAACATCCCCATGATCATCCGATGGCCCCAGCGTCTGTCCATGAAGGCTGATAGAGGACAGATCCGTGAAGAACTGGTTGAATTGAGAGATGTGTTGCCCACATTTCTTGATGCGGCATCTCTTCAGAAGCCTGAAGCTTTGGATGGAGCAAGCATGCTGGATGTTTTACGTGACAAAGCCTGGAGGAAACAAATCGATCTGGAACATTCCAGGATTTATGAACCAGATAATGCATGGACCTGTCTTACCGACGGAAGTTATAAATACATTTATTTCACGCTGACCGGGGAACAACAGTTATTTGATCTCTCAAATGACCCCCATGAACTGCTTGATCTGGCTCAGGATCCTGAGCAACGTGAGCTTGTTTCGCAGTGGCGTGACAGAATGATCGAACACCTCTCCATCCGGGGCGAAAGATGGGTGAAGGATGGTGAGCTGACCATACAGGAGGAATCGCAAAAATACAGCCCCAATGACCCGCGATATGAAAGCGAAAACTTAATTTTGTAGTTTTGCGGAATCGTCCAGTCAGGGCGTAATCATATCATGGCCTATAACTCGTCAAAACAAAGGTCTGTCGACCCCATCGGTCCCCCTTGTAAGAAGGCGGGGTACAACTCCCGTGGAGATGCCGAAAACATGATCCGGCACATTCAGGAAACCAGGCATACCAGGCAACTGCATACCTATCAATGCCCCGATTGCGGCATGTGGCATTTAAGCAGCAGCCCGGGATCCTGACGCAGGATTGTCTTGTTCCCTGAATTTGGGTAGCTAATTGATCGGATTAATTCTTCTTCTTTGGCTTCAGACGAATCATCCCCGCAATAGAAACACCGGCAGCGGCCAGATCACAGAAAACACAAATGAACATGCCTATGGAAACATAAAGTAATGAGTCTACATAGGCAAAAGCACCATCCATGAGTACCAGTCCGAGAAGGATCAGGACAACGGCCGCTGCAATGTTTATTTCACGGTTAATCCGGCCTTCGCGCTTCGCTACCCCGATGCCAAACCAAACAGCGATCACTAATAAAAGACGTATTCCCATGGCTACCAGGGTGGCAATGGGTGCTGCCTTTGGAATCCCTTCAGGGGAGACTTCCTGAAAGAGTCTTGGTATGACCGCAATCAGGGACAGAACCGCCAGGAGCTCCAGTACGGCAACTATTGAGAAAACCTTCCTTTGAATTTCAAATTTATCCATGATTTATCTTTATAATTATTTCTCCCTTTTTGCCCTCATAAAAATCAGCGCAGCAAAAGAAAGCAGTGCGGCTGTAAAGTCACAGGCAGCACAGATGAACATGCAAATGGAGACAGCAGGCAGATCGTCCAGAAAGGCGAAAGCACCATCCAACATAATTAAGCCAAGAAGGGTCAGGGCAATTGCAGGTCCAAGGCTTATTTCTCTTTTGCCGGGCCGGTCGCGCTTCGATAGCCTGTACCCATACAGATAAGCAAGTAATGCCAGGTGAATGAGCATCCCGATAAAGGCACCACTGGCAGCCTGGATCGGCATGGAACCGGGTGATTTATCCAGAAGGATCCCTGGTATGACGGCAATCAGTGTCAGTATGGACAGCATCAGTAACACGGTGACTATCCTGAAGAGACTCATTTGAATTTTAGATTTTTCCATGATGAGTTTTTTAAAGGACCTGTCATACAATTTACACCTCTTTAAGGAGAAAGTCAATGATTATCTGAACGTTGCCCTGTTCACGACTGACCCCGGACCGAAGTATCAGAACTCCGGGCGCTTCCGGGATCCGGATTATCCGGAGCCCCGCGGGAAGTGATGCACTATATGAGGAACAGGACCGCAAAATAAATGAACAGGATTGTCAGAACAAATAGTGGTCTCACGGGTTACGAATATAGATTCGTTTGTTTTTGGAGTATGGAAGATCTGAAGTTAAATATCGTCAGGGCAAGCAGCGAAAGAGAAAAATCAGCCTGTGCAGAGATAATGGCCGACACCGAGCCCTGGACCACCCTCGGTATGAACATGGATCACATCAACAATACCCTCAACGACCCCCTGCATGAGGTCTATATAGCCTGTATAGAGGATGAAATTGTGGGGACCATGGTGATTCATACCAAAGGGGCCTTTTCGGGATATCTGAAGAGCATTGCCGTCAAACCAATCTGGAGAGGCAAAAAACTGGGCGAGCAGATGATGTGCTATATCGAAAATGAGGTTTTTCCTACCTACAAGAACCTGTTTTTATGTGTCTCTTCATATAACCTGGATGCACAGCGCTTCTATACGAAGCTGGGTTATGAGAGAATCGGTGAGCTGAAAGATTACCTGGTAAAAGGGCACGATGAGATCCTGATGCGGAAAACCATCGCTCCCATCCTTGAGTAGGAACGGCAGTAGCCCCTAAGGTGGCTTTAGATCTTTTTCCCCGAGGCTAATTTCAAGGCCTGATTCGGTTTCCGGTAAGGGAATTGGGCTTTGATCCAGATGACGCTGAAGTCGTCTGTAATTATCTGGTTGCATGGGAGGTAAGATACGACAACAGGCCATGCAAGTCTAACTATTTCAATCGTCATTTCAATGTTGTATCTTACTGTAATGAAAACTTTTCTTTCCATTCCAGACCGTATCCTGCTGCTCCTATTCCTTTTGGCTTTTCCCGCTCTCCCGGGAACGATGGCCCAGGAGCCTGGCATTGAATACCCTCCAGAAACCGGCTTTACCATCCGGGAGGAGATGATCCCCATGCGCGACGGGGTCGGGCTCTATACGCTGATCCTTTCACCTGAGGATGCGGCCACACCCCTGCCCGTGATCCTGCTCAGGACTCCTTACAATGCGGAACGGACTGCCGGGGATCTCTCTGTTTCCAGCTTCAGGAAATTGATTGGGACGAGGTATATGGGTCCTGATTACATCTACGTGTTCCAGGACATCCGGGGCCGTTTTAAGTCTGAAGGCGATTATTTCATGTACCGGGCTCCCAGAGGGGCCTTCAACACGACAACTACCGACGAGACCACCGATGCCTGGGACAGCATCGACTGGCTGGTGAAGCAACTCTCCACAAACGGACGGGTTGGAATCTGGGGTACCTCCTACCCTGGCTGGCTCACCCTGGCGGCCATGCGTGATCCGCACCCGGCCCTGGCAGCAGCCGTGCCATTCAACCCGGTGGTGGATGCCTGGAAAGCGGACGACTGGTTCCACTGGGGGGCCTTCCGCGGATTTTATGCCTTCGATTTCATCTATGGCATGGAAACCCGGACCGATGCCCCGACGAATTATCCTTATGAACAAAACGAAATCTATTCCTGGCTGCTTCCCCAGGGAGCGCTGGGCAC
>CAYWGP010000227.1:0-47609 GCA_964458155.1 uncultured Bacteroides sp. | reverse complement strand
AGTGACAAGGAAAAAGAGATTGCTGAATTCAATAAATCTCTGAGTCTGAAAGAGGGTACTGTAACCAATGGACGGAAAATGACCAACCTCGGAACCTTCCGCAAATACATTGAGGAGTACCTGAAACATCACCCGAAGATCCATCAGGATATGACCTTCCTGATCAGGCATCTGCAACCCACAGACAAGGGCCTTCCTTTGGAAATTTATGTCTTCAGCAATGATCAGGCCTGGGCCAACTATGAAGCGATCCAGGCAGATATCTTCGATCATACCCTGGCCATATTACCAGAATTTGACTTGCATGTCTTCCAGAGTCCCTCCGGGACTGATTTTCAAAATATCATAGAATAATTTGATCTGTAAGGATTTGTAGTAATAATATGTTTAAAATCACACTGTGGCGTGTGAACTTCTTTCAAATTGTAACTACATTTGGAAAATCATAACAAATTATAAATGTGCTGCCCCATGAATGACACACACCATATAGACGAACTCGATCGAAAGATCCTTTCCCTGATTACAAAAAATGCCCGCATCCCCTATCTGGAAGTTGCCAGGGAATGCAAGGTATCCGGAGCTGCCATTCATCAACGAATCCAGCGCCTTTCGAAAATGGGTGTGATTACCGGATCGGAATTCAGTATCAGTCCCAAGAAGATTGGATTTAATACCTGTGCCTACGTGGGAATTTTCCTGGATAGTGCCAGCCTTTATCCAACGGTGGTTGAGCAGCTGAAACAAATACCCGAAATCACTCAGTGTCATTACATTACAGGAGGATACTCCATATTCATAAAAATCTACACCAGGAACAATGAGGATCTGAAACTACTGCTGGTAGATAAGGTTCAGGCCATTAAAGGGATTTCAAGAACAGAAACATTTATCTCCCTTGAAGAGAGCTTTAACCGTCAAATCCCACTGGCTTAGGCTTTCGGACTTTCGACTTCCCGCTGGCGGAGCATTTCAAATAAGATCACTCCCGCAGCCACTGACACATTAAGTGAAGCAATGGTCCCTTTCATGGGGATGGAGATCCACGAATCGGCAATCTTTAACAGTTTTGGTGAGATACCAGTATCTTCACTCCCCAGGATCAATCCGGCAGGTCCGGTCATATCCGTGTCATACAGAGTGTCACTAGCTTTTTCGGTGGCTGCAAACATTTTCAGTCCACTCTCCTTCAAAAATCTCATCACCGTCAGCAGATCGCGATGCCGGCATACTGCTATCCTGTGAAGTGCCCCTGCAGAGGTTTTAACTGCATCCGCATTTATGGCAGCACTTCCAGAAGCCGGTATCACAATGGCATGAACCCCTGCACATTCAGCGCTTCTTGCAATGGCACCAAAATTACGTACATCCGATACCCCGTCCAGTAGTAAAATCAGTGGATCTTCCCCCTTTTCAAAAATGGATGGAAGCAGGGTAGTAATGTCCTGATAGGTGATTTCAGAAAGGAAGGCAATTACCCCCTGGTGGTTCTTACCGGTAATCCTGTTTAGTTTTTCCACCGGAACCGTTTGAACCGGAATCTCCATCCTTCCAAGGACACCGAGCAATTTTTTAAGTAATTCCGATCCCCCGCCCCTTCTGACAAGGACCTTGTCCAGATCCTTTCCTGCATCAACAGCCTCAAGGACTGCGTGGATACCGAAAATATAATTATCGCTTTTTGACATCAGCTACCTAATGAATATACCTTTCCGCTTTTCCATGAACGAATAGCTTCGTTATAGTACATCTGCGCATCTGTGGATTTCTGCCATATCATATTCTGATCGGAAAAGGCATCCTGCTCACGCACAAACTTAAACTCAACTACTTTGCTTTTGCGTTTGGCATAGTAATACCAGCTTTCACCAGCACTCGTCATCTGGATCCTGGAAGGCGGTCCAAAAAGAATGAAGATCATGCCCTGGTCGGTCTTCCACCCTTCCTTGTTAGAGCTGAAGTATAGATTTGAATAAACCACACGGTTGTAATAGATTCTGATTAATTCCCTGGATTTTTCAATGCTGTTTCCATATTTTAACCAGAAATTATCCACGGCAAGCTTCCTGTTTGGCTGGGTTCGCAGATCTCTGTATTCAGCCAGAGTTGCCAGGTAAAACAAGGGCTCCATCAATTCCCGGGGAGTCTTAACCTCGGGAAAAGAGCCTCCGAAATTAAAAAGAGTAAGTCCCAGCTCATGCTCTTCATCCACCTTCACCAGGTACATCCCTTCCCTGCGAAGGTCATAATCTACAGTATCGATCATTGGAAATACATAGCTCGTGTCTGGAGTATATTTCATGGTATAATCGGAGGTGGCTGTAATAGGTGGACGGGGCAATTCATTTTCCGGTTTAAAGTAGTCCACATAGATGGAATCAATATCCCTGTCCCTGTAAACCACATTAAATTTCTCACCCGTCAGGAAAAAACGCATGAACTTGGGATAGCCCGAATAGGAAGAGATTACCTTAAAATTTTGAGCACCAATGGGACTGGTTTTATCCACATAAAGATACTCAAGCCCCTTACTCCCTCTGTTCAGGTCTGTTGTTGCCAGCTTGATAAGATAGCGCTTACCCTGCCTGACCGGAACGGTAAGGGATGCAAAAAAGGCAGGACTCCTTTCTTCCCTTTCCTTCAACTTATAAACCACCGAGGCTGAATCGACAATCACACCGTCCTCCCCTTCTGCTTCATCCAGGCTGATCAGCTCGTATTTTAGCTTCAGCATGGCCCTGTATTCCGACTGTTCGTTGGTCGCATTAAATCTGAGTTCCGACGGATATGCACGGATGTAGAGCACCGAATAGTTTTCGTTATCATGAAAAATAGAAAAATCGGGATGCAGGGATAGCCTGCTTGGATTGTACAGCGAGGCCAATTCTCCCTGTGTGCTATCCTTGCTTGAACTCTTTTTAGAAGAGGCACAACCGGCTGTCATGCCGGCCAGGAGACAACAAATAATCAACCATGAAAGCGTCCTTCCCATGATCCTAAAATTAACTATTTTCTTTTTGCCTTTAGCTTTTCAAACATTTCAGTCTGCTTTTCCCATGAAGAAAGCGTTTCGTCGTGTCTGAGTTTAAGCTGCTCATAGCTTTCATATACATGCATCCCATCTATATTATCGGGATTCATTAACATTTCATCCATTTTTGCGAGTTCGGCTTCAATTTGCTCAATTTCATGCTCCAGTGCCTTCACCCTGTTGGCAATCTTTCTGATTTTCTTCTCCTCCACCTTCTTCTCTTCATACTGCACCTTATTGGAGGGCTTCACCTTATCCTGAGTATCAGCTGCCTCGATGCTTCTCTTCTTTTCAGGAGCTGCGGCAGCTTTCACTGTTTTCTCTTTCCGTTCAATCTCCTGTAAGGATGCCAGTTTTCTTCGATTCAGGAATTCATAGATCCCACCCAGGTGTTCCTTCACTTTATGGTCCCTGAACTCAAAAACCTTATCAACAAGTCCGTCTAAAAACTGCCTGTCGTGAGAAACCACAATAAGTGTACCATCAAAAGCAAGCAGGGCTTTCTTCAAAATATCCTTGGAACGCATATCCAGATGGTTGGTGGGCTCATCAAGAATAAGGAGGTTGAAAGGTTGTAGTAACATCCTTGCCATGGCCAGCCGGGAACGCTCTCCGCCTGAAAGCACACTCACTTTTTTATCCACATCCTCACCCCTGAACAGAAAGGCACCCAGGATATCCCTGATCTTCGTCCGGATATCACCTACTGCAGCCCGGTCGACCGTCTCCAGCACGGTGAGCTTACCGTCCATAATTTCATCCTGGTTCTGGGCAAAATAGCCCAGCTCCACGTTATGCCCCATCTTCAGGATTCCGGTGTAATCCAGATCTCCCACAAGGATTCGCGACAGGGTGGTCTTCCCTTCACCGTTCCTACCCACAAAGGCCACTTTTTCGCCCCGTTCAATGATCATATCCACACCGTCCAAAACCTTGATTTCTCCAAAGTGTTTTTTCAGCCCGGCAGTTTCCACCACGATGGTCCCCGACCTGAGTGCAGGAGGAAACTTAAGATTCATAGCCAGGTCATCCTCCTTCTCCACCTCAATCCGGTCCAGTTTTTCCAGTTGCTTGATTCGCGATTGTACCTGCACCGCCTTGGTAGCCTTATACCTGAACCGGTTAATGAAATCTTCAGTATCCTGGATCAGTTTCTGCTGATTATCATAGGAGGCATGCTGCACCGCAATACGTTCCTCTTTCAACTGCACATACTTTGAATAGGAGACCCGGTAGTCGTAGATTCTTCCAAGGGAGAGTTCTATGGTCCGGTTGGTAACATTGTCCAGAAAAGCACGGTCGTGCGATATGATCAGAACCCCTCCGGGGTAGGATCCCAGAAAAACTTCCAGCCACTGGATAGATTCAATATCAAGGTGATTGGTTGGTTCATCCAGTAATATATAGTCGGGTCTGCGAAGTAGTATTTTAGCCAGCTCCACCCGCATGCGCCAACCACCGCTGAACTCATGCACAGGGCGTTCCATATCGCTGGTTTTAAAACCAAGCCCGATCAAGGTCTGCTCCACATTGGCATGGATGCTATGTCCGCCTTCCAATTCGAACTGCTCATTGGCATTGGAAAGCTCCTGGATCAGTGCCAGGTAGGCCCCGGATTCGTAATCGCTCCTCTCCCCCAGCTCGGCAGTAATGGCATCGATCCTTTTTTTCAGGGCTATCACCGATTCAAATGCATTTAAAGCCTCCCTGTAGAGTGTTTTCCCCTTCCGGTGTTTCATCTGCTGGGGAAGATAACCAATCTGTATGCCGGATCTTTTCACCACCCTGCCTTCATCGGGATCCTGCCTGCCGTCAATCAGGTTCAGGATGCTTGTTTTTCCTGCCCCGTTGCGTCCAACCAGACCGATGCGGTCTCCCGGGTTCACCTGGAAGCTTACCCTGTCGAAGAGCACAAAGGCCCCGAAGCGGATCGTTACATTATCTATTGATATCATTCTGCGGGGCAAAAATAGAACAATTCGGCGAGTCAGTTGTATATTTGGCCAGTACAAACTCATATCTGAATAATAAAATGAATCGTATGATCACTGGAATCTTAATTGGAACCCTTGTGGGGGTCGCTCTTGGATTGCTTATTGCTTTCTTTCTTGCCCCCTCTCTTATGTTCCGCGAAAACATTAATGGCAATGATTTTGACAGCACGGTGGCTAAATTGGAAAAAGAAATTGAGGCAAGGGGGTGGAAAACACCTGTAGTCCACGATCTGCAGGCAACTATGAAGAAATTTGGGAAGGATGTACGAAGTGTAAAGGTCCTGGAGATCTGTCACCCCGACCTCTCCTATCAGATTCTGAGCCAGAGCGAGGAGAAGATTGTCTCCAGCATGATGCCCTGCAGGATCTCGGTCTATGAAAAAGAGGACGGCTCGGTCTGGATCTCCAGGATGAATTCTGGATTCCTGTCCAAGCCCATGTCGCGTGTTATCCGGCTTACGATGTCGGCTGCTGCAGCTGATGTGGAAGAGATCATTGCAGAAGTGACGCAGGAATGATACTTTTGATCCCAAATGAGATAGATGGGTAGGAGAAAGAATTTACCTCTCCTGGAAGAGGTAAGCATTGAGAATATCGGAGCCGAAGGCAAATCCCTGGCAAGGGTAGACAATGTGGTGGTATTTGTAAAGGATGCCGTTCCCGGTGATGTGGTTGATCTTCAGGTATTCAGAAAAAAGGGGCGGTTTATGGAGGCCCGTGTAGTAAAGTACCATAGCTATTCAGACCAGAGAACGGAGCCCTTTTGTGATCATTTCGGTGTATGCGGGGGATGCAAATGGCAACACCTTCCATACGATCGTCAACTTCACTACAAGGAGCAGCAAGTGGTCGATGCCTTCAGACATATTGCCGGAGTGGAGATTCCCGAGGCTATGCCCATCCTGGCTTCCGATCCCATTACCCGGTACCGCAATAAACTGGAATATACCTTTTCCAACCGCCGCTGGCTGCTCGACCATGAATCGGCCACAGAAACTCCTTTGGAGCATACCAATGCTGTGGGGCTGCATGTACCTGGCAGGTTCGATAAGGTGGTGGATATTCAGACCTGCCACTTGCAGGGTGAACCCACCAATGCAGTGCGGAACTTTCTCAGGGAGATCGCCCTGGAGAAGAAGCTTACTTTTTACGATCACCGCACCAATGAGGGATTATTACGCAACCTGATTATCCGGACCTCCACCCTTGGCGAGGTGATGGTGATCCTGTCAGTACAATTTGATGTGCCTGAAGTATATGAATTACTTGATGCAATCAAAGAACGGTTTCCCGAGCTCACCAGCCTGATGTATGTGATCAATCCAAAAAAGAATGAAACCCTGTACGACCAGGATATTATTACCTGGTACGGGAGGGACCATATTTTTGAACAGCTGGAAGAACTCAGATTCAAGATTGGTCCCAAATCCTTTTTCCAGACCAATTCCTACCAGGCACTAAGACTCTACCAGGTTGCAAGGGAGTTTGCCGGGTTAAACGGAAATGAAGTGCTCTATGACCTCTACACCGGAACCGGAACTATAGCCAATTTTATGGCAGGGATGGCCAGGTCGGTGGTGGGAATCGATTCTGTACCCGAATCCATCGAGGATGCAAAGGTAAATTCAGAGATCAACGGAATTGGGAACACACGATTTTTTGCCGGCGATATGAAGGACATCTTCAGCGACAGCTTTATTGCGGAGCATGGCAGGCCCGATGTCATCATTACCGATCCGCCCAGGGCCGGCATGCATACCAGGGTAGTGGAGCAGATCCTGAAGATCGCTCCAAAGCGCATTGTATATGTCTCCTGTAATCCTGCAACCCAGGCCAGGGATGTGGAGTTACTGGGCAGATCTTATAAGGTTACAAAAATCCAGCCGGTGGATATGTTCCCTCATACCCACCATGTGGAAAATGTGGCGCTTCTGGAAGCTATATAGTATATGAGACTTGCTTATCTGTTGCGAATTCCCATAGGAAGTTTCTCCTGTGGCCACTCCTTTTCAAAGCCTGCCCAGTATGTACCGATGGTTCGCTTGATATCCCTCCTTAATACCAGTAGTCCAAACAGGTTGGGAATGGTCATTATGGCTATGGTGATATAGGAGAGATTCCACACAACGGTGGTATCGGTAAATGATGCCAGAAAAAATCCAAGCACATAGATCAGCCTGTAAATAATTACATATTTGGTACCAAAAAGATAGGTCACTGCCCTTCCTCCGTAATAGGACCAGGAGATGGCCGTAGAAAAGGCAAACAGCAACAGCCCGATAGAGACGATATACTGTCCCCAGTGGCCCAATATACTTCGCTTAAACGCCTCAGTTGTTAGAGCTGCACTATGAATCAGAGAGGTGCCCGAAAAATAGACAGGATCATCCGCCCCAATAATATCACTGAACTTCACCACTCCCCCGGATACCGGAATTGGACCGGAGTACATCTCACCTCCCTGGGTCACCACTACATTCTCTGCAAAGGACTCAGCATGAATAATGGTAACTCCATCAGTAACCACGGTTCCATCCTCCACCTGAAGTGAACCTGTAAAGAGAGCCAGCGTGGTATCGTTACTGAAAACCCTGGCCATCATTGCACGGTCATTTTCATTGTCTTCCAGGTATGTCCCATCCACAATCTGCATATCAGCCTGCTGGAAACGATTGTCAATCTTCTCGTTCCAGACCCCCGATGTAAGAAGAACCAATCCGGTAATGGTACAGATAACAATCGTGTCGATAAACGGTTCCAGAATGGCCACCATACCTTCCGAAACGGGCTCCTGTGCTTTGGCGGCACTGTGGGCAATTGGTGCAGAGCCCTGTCCTGCCTCATTGGAGAAGAGTCCCCTGTTCACCCCCTTATTGAAGGTAAATGCAAATCCGGCTCCCAGGAAACCTCCAACTGCAGCACTCCCCGTAAAGGCATCTGTAAAGATGGATCCAAATGCTGGAATAATATTCTGATAGTTAGTGGCAATCACCAGGAGGGCTCCCACCACGTAGATCAATGCCATCATGGGAACCAGGGTAGAGGTCACCTTGGCTATACGCTTGATTCCCCCGACAATTACCAATCCAAGCAAAACTGCCAATATACCCCCGGTAATAGTATGGTTGATACCGAAAGAGGTAAACATGGATTCGGAGATGCTATTGATCTGTGGCAAACTGCCTGTTCCAAAAGAGGAGAGAATGGTAGCAAATGCAAAAAAGGCTCCAAGCACTGCACCTGTTTTGATGATTTTCCCACTTTTAGTTGTGATGTTCATCCGCTTCTTCATATAATACATGGGGCCGCCCGAAATGGAACCATCCGGAAGAATATCCCTGTATTTGTGTGAAATGGTGACCTCCACAAATTTTGTAGTCATCCCTAAAACAGCAGTGATCAGCATCCAGAACAGGGCTGCAGGACCGCCCAGGTGGATAGCAAGCGCCACTCCCGCAATATTTCCGGTTCCCACAGTACCCGACAGGGCTGTGGTTAAGGCCTGGAAATGGGAGGTGTCGCCTACATCCCCCGCACGGTCGAATTTTCCTTTTACGATCCTGATTGCATGACCAAAATACCTGATCTGTGGCAGTCCCAGGTACAGGGTGAAAAAGATGCCGGTTCCAAGCAGTAAGAATACAAACCATTGGTGACCACCCAGATAGTCATTAAGAATAAGAAGGAATTCGTTGACTTTTTGCATGTAATAAGGATTAAATCAATGTTATTTTGGAAGGGATAAAAGTAATAATTATTTGCAAAGAGGAAAGATTCAGATGGAAGCTACTTTGCAATGAGTTTGCAAATGACCTGTTCAAGCTGGGCTGTAGTAAATGGTTTGGGGAGATAGTCATCATACCCCTCTCCCAGGAAACGGTCCCTGTCGCCTGTGAGAGCATGGGCCGATTGCGCCACTACCCAGATTTCCGGATATCGTTTCCTGATAATCCTCAGGGTATCTGTTCCGCTCATCACTGGCATCTGGATATCCATCAGCACCAGGTCGGGAAGAGGATATTGTTCCAGGATTCGCAAGGCCTCATATCCGGTGTCAGCTACAGAAACTTCATGACCCATCTGCATGAGCATGGCATGATAAAGTTCCAGGGTATCAGGCTCATCGTCCACAGCAAGGATGGAGATTTTTTGCCCGGAACGCTCCATTTCAGCGGCCTTGGTTACTTCCCTTTGCAGCTGTAAATCCGAATCGCCGGCCTTCACAGGAAGTTCCACCTGGAAAAGGGCTCCACTTCCTGCCTCAGACTCCACCCATATTTTACCACCCATTAACTGAAGAAGATTTTTACAAATGGCCAGTCCAAGCCCGGTACCTCCAAATTTCCTGGTATTGGAGCCGTCGATCTGTCTGAACTGCTCAAATATCAATTCAAAATGCTCATGCGAGATGCCGATTCCCGTATCCTTGACATAAAATCTTAAGGAGTGTTCCGTCTCCCCTTTCATGCAACCAATCTCAACCGTCCCCACCTGGGTAAACTTGATAGCATTATTGATGAGGTTCTTCATCACCTGGACAATGCGAACAATATCAGTCTCAATCTCACAATCCTTCCTCTTCAGCGAAGTCACGATTTTAATCCTGTCTTTATTCAAACGTTCAACTTCATCAAGTGCATACTGCCTCATTTCGGCAATTAATTCTGAGAGCCTGATCCTTCCATAAATAATTGAAAGCTGACCACTCTCAATTTTGGCCAGATCTATAATATCAGAAATCAGGGTCAGAAGCAACTCCGAATTGCTGATTATGCGATTTACATAGAGTTCCTTAAGGTGTTCCTCCAAATCGGTCTGATTCAGGAGATTGGAAAATCCAATAATGGAGTTCATGGGGGTTCTGATCTCATGCGACATGTTGGCCAGAAATGCCGATTTCAGTTTATCACTCTCCTCTGCTTTCTCCTTGGCTTCCTCCAACTCCTTGATGTTGCTTTTCCGTTCGGAAATATCCCGCATAATAAAAAGAACCAGGTCCTCATCTCCGTCCTCCCCTCTGATAAGGACAAGTTTAGAAGACATATCCAGGTAGTGACCGTCTTTATGCTGTACCCTGTATTCGTGGGATGAAAAGCCTTTCTCAAAAAGAGTCTTGGCCTCCTCCTCCAGTTGCTCACGATCGTCCGGATGAATTAGCCCGTATTGACCTAAACTTACATACTCTTCCAGAGTATAGCCTACGGACTCGTAATATGCTGAATTTAAAACTACTGGTTTTCCATCCACCGTAAAGAGGCCAATCCGGTCATTTGCAGCCTCAACTACGGTCTGGTATAAGCGCTCACTCTCCCGCAGAGCCGCTTCAGACATTCTCTCAATAGTCTTGTCTTTTAATATGGCAATCATCAGGTTCTCACCTGTCAGTGTGAAGGAGTGTAAGCTTATCTCCAGCCAGAGTTCCTCACCACTCTCAATCTTCACCTTGCGTTCGACCCTTCCAAAGCCTTTTTCGAAAACATCCTGCATCAGGATGCCATCCTTGCCGATCACATCGTCCTGCAGGATATAATCAGGCAGGGGATTTCCAAAAACCTCAGGACCCTTTTTAAACATTTCCATTGCCTGCTTATTGGCATCCAAAATGTTTCCTGCCATTCTTTCAAGCAACTCGATAACTACGATGGCTTCATTTGAATTCCTGAAAATGAACTCAAACTTATCCTTCTCCTCCACCATGGAAAGCAATTTGGCAAATGGCGCCGACATTTCCATGGTTATTCCGTTGATTATTAACGGATTACCATCCTCGTCTTTGTGCAGAACAGTCCCTCTGCTATAATACCACTGCCAGTCTCCATGTGCATCCCTGACCCTGTACTCAATTTCATAGAGGTTATCCTTCCCAAGAATGAGCCGGCTCAACAATTGTTCATTCCGCACCACATCTTCCGGATGTGCATTCTGGTAGACCTCTTCAGGGAGAAATCCCTCCTTTTGGGGCTTAAGACCCAGTATTTTTATCAGGCCCTCACTCAGCGTGATCCTTTGGGTGGAGGTCTCCCAGAACCACCAATGCAGACCTATATTTTCTGATGCGCTCAGAAATGTTGGAGAGGGGGATATCAGCTCCCCGGGAATGCCTTTTTGATTTGCTGACATGGTTAATATAAGAGCAGTGCAATTTAAAGATAATATATTCTCACTAAAAGAACCGTTTACCTATGCCTGCACTATGAACTTTCTGATCTGGTAAATGTTCTTACACCTAAATACTTTTACCATGGAAAAAGTACTTGCCTTTATTAATGAGCTCACAGAAAATAACAATCGCGACTGGTTCAAGGCCAATAAAGATTATTACCAGGAGTCCCTTGAGATTTTTCGCGGATTTGCAGGCGAGCTTCTCACTGGAATTTCAACATTTGATCCTTCGGTAGGGAATCTGGAGCCCAAGGATACAATCTTTCGTATCTATAAAGATGTTCGCTTTTCAAAAGACAAATTACCCTACAAGACGCATTTTGGTTGCTGGATGGCAAAAGGGGGACGGAAATCCACTGATGCGGGATATTATTTTCACCTGGAACCCGGAAAGAGTTTTATGGCTGCAGGAGTCTGGATGCCCCCCAAGGAGCAACTGACCCTCATAAGACAAGAAATTATGTACCAACCGGAATCCTACCTGGAGCTTATTAACAAGCCTGCCATGAAAGAGTATTATGAAAGGGGAGGAAAAGAGGATATGTTGAAAAAAGGTCCTGCAGGTTTTCCTGCAGACTTTAAATATATGGAGGAAATCAAGTACAAACACTACATCTGGTCCAGGTCCTACAGCGATTCCGCCATCCAGGGCAAGGGATTTGCCGGTACTGTTGTAAAAGATTATAAGGGCCTCTTTCCCATGGTCAGCTACCTGAATCAAGCCATGTCGTTTGCAGGAAATCAGTAAGTGTGACTAAAGTTACTGTGGGATTGTAAGTTTCACCCTATATTTGCGACAGAAACAAACATAAAGATATATAAGCATGAAACTGGAACATTTAACAAACGAGACTTTTAAAGAGAAGATTTTCAATTACGAAACCAATAAAGAGTGGAAATTCGAGGGGGAGATTCCTGCCATTATCGATTTCTATGCCGATTGGTGCGGACCATGTAAAACAATAGCTCCCATCCTTGAAGAACTAAAGGCGGAATACGGCAATAAACTGGATATTTATAAAGTGAATACCGAAGAGCAGCGTGAACTTTCTTCTGTATTTGGAATCCAGAGTATTCCTTCCCTGCTTTTTATTCCCAAAGAGGGTCAGCCCCAAATGGCCATGGGAGCCCTGCCAAAAGAGACTTTTAAGCAGGCCATCTCGGAAGTTTTAAGTGTAAGCGAATAGCGTTCAAACATCGCTTCGGGCGATAAAAAAATACAAAATGAAAACAATATTATTTAACATAGCAGCATTAGCTCTCCTTTCACTCTCCTGCACCAATGGTTCGGCCAGTTCGCTCGAGAATTCTGACCAGGAATTAACTGCAGTGGCAACTACAGTTAATGATAAGGAGGACGAAAATCAGGAGAA
Source organism: uncultured Bacteroides sp. (assembly GCA_964458155.1). Taxonomy (GTDB): domain Bacteria; phylum Bacteroidota; class Bacteroidia; order Bacteroidales. The sequence goes on along the minus strand of CAYWGP010000227.1, from coordinate 35,049 downwards.
GGCATCCGGGAAACCGGTATACCTGACCAAGCAGGATTTCCTTGAGAAGGTTATGAACTATGAGAAAAATCAGTCTGAGTGGGTCTATGAAGGTGACATGCCTGCCCTGATCGATTTCTATGCGGACTGGTGTGGTCCCTGTCGCAAGGCAGCTCCGATTCTGGAGGAACTTGCCAAGGAGTATGAGGGCAAAATTCATATCTATAAAATAGATACTGAAAAAGAGCAGGAACTGGCATCTGTTTTTGGAATCAGGAGTATTCCGGCCTTCCTTTTTGTTCCTCAGAATGGCAGACCCACCATGAGCAATGGCATAGCCCAGACCGATGAGGAGACAAAGGCCATGTTCAAACAGATGATCGATGAACTTCTTCTTGGCGAAGGGAGTTAAACAGAAAGACAGTTAGTTAGGTTGATAGAATGGAAGTTGAAAAATGGGTGCCTCAAAAGGGCACCTTTTTTTTTCAGTTTATTTTCGGATTCAGGTCATTTAAGAATACCTTTGTTGCCGTAAATCACAAACCATGCGACAAGAAAGATCACACACAAAAGTAATTGCCACCATCGGCCCCATTACCAGGAATAAAGAGATCCTGGAGAAAATGTTCCACGAGGGTGTGGACGTTTTAAGAATTAACCTCTCACACGACACCCACGACGAGCACCTGAAAACAATCAGATATATCACGGAGCTCAACGAAGAACTTGGAGCCACTGTGGCCATCCTGGGCGACCTACAGGGCCCTAAGCTTCGCGTGGGGGTTATGGAAAATGGTAAGGTAATGCTGGAAGACGGGCAGCAGTTCTCCTTTGTGACCACCCCCTGCACCGGTACCAGTGAAAAAGCCTACCTGAGCTATGAGCAGTTGCCAGCCGACGTCAGCATTGGTGAGAAAATCCTGGTAGACGATGGGAAACTGATTTTTGAAGTGACAGAATCCAATAAGAAGGACACGGTTACATGCAGGGTAATTGCAGGTGGGCCACTTTCCAGTAAAAAGGGGGTGAACCTGCCACACACTAAGATCTCCCAGCCCAGTCTGACCGAAAAGGATATCAAAGATGCACAGTTTCTTCTGGACAACCATGTGGACTGGATTGCACTTTCCTTTGTTAGAAAAGAGAAGGATATCCAGGACCTCAAAAAGATCGTAGATGCGCATCCCAGTAATGTGGGTGTCATTGCAAAAATTGAAAAGCCAGAAGCCCTTGAGGATATTGAAGCTATCATCAGTGCTTCCGATGCTGTTATGGTGGCCCGTGGCGACCTGGGGGTTGAAGTCGATTTCCATAAGGTTCCTCTGATCCAGAAGGACATTATCAAGAGATGTCACAGGAAATCGAAACCGGTGATTGTAGCCACGCAGATGATGGAAAGCATGATCACAAACGCCACACCCACAAGAGCCGAAGCAAATGATGTCGCCAATGCGGTTCTGGACGGAGCCGATTCGGTAATGCTTAGCGGTGAAACCTCTGTAGGTAAATACCCTGTAGAGACTGTACGGAATATGCAGATGATCATCGACTATACGGAAACCGAGGAGTATATCTATAATAAAGGGCATGTTTCGCCCCCCGGGGCAAAAAATTTTCTGGCCGATTCCATTTGTTTAAGTGCGGTTCAACTGGCCGAACAGGTAAATGCAGCGGCCATTGTCACACTCACCTATTCGGGATTTACTGCCATAAGAATCAGTTCCCACCGTCCAAAAGCACCCATTCTCACCTTCACCATGAACGAGGATCTGATTGCCGACCTGTCTCTTGTATGGGGTGTCAGAGCTTTCTATTTTGGAGAATGTAATAATATCAACGACTATGTGGTTTATACGGATGAGTACCTGGTCAGCCAGGGCCTGCTGAAAAAAGGAGACCTGGTGGTCCATGTGGGTAGCATTCCGATAATGAAGAGGGGAAAAACCAATATGTTAAAACTGACCCGGGTAAGCTGATCAAACTTGGAGGCCGGGCTGAAAATATGGATCCACCAGGCCGAAGCCTCCTGGTTGGATGAGCTGTATGCCAATGCGGAGAATCTTTTTCGGAACAGCTCACTTCCCTCCCACGATCATAGCCATCATCTAAGGGTGTGGAACCTGTGTAAAACGCTGCTACATGAAGTCGCCTCATTTAATCCCACCATCGACCAGACCCTTGTGGAGGGTATTTTAATCGCAGCATTCTTTCACGATCTGGGAATGGTATATTCCATACATCCGGATCACGGTCACCTGGGAGTTGAGCTGTGTATTGAATGGTTCAGGGCCACGGGGCGGGAGAGACCTGGAAATTTCAATGAGGTATTAAGAGCCATAGAACTGCACGACAGGAAAGATGAACAGATCTATGGAAGCTTTCAAAGGGACACGCCTCCGGAGATCCTGACCTTCCTGTCCGTGGCCGACGATCTGGAGGCCATGGGTATTATTGGCATTTACCGCTATGCGGAAATCTACCTGAGACGGGACATCCCCCTGGAAGAGCTGGGGGAAAGGATCCTTGCAAATGCCTCCTCCAGGTTCGGGAACATCACCAGGGCCTGTCTTTTATGTGAGCGCATCATTGAAAATTTTCACCGGCAATACGAAGAATTACGCCAATTTTTCGAAAACTACAATCATCAGCTCAATGCCGTCTCCCGGGCCGACGGCCTGAGCTCAGGCCCCCTGGGTGTGATTAACTATATTAGCACACCCGGCACGGGCTTAAGTGATTTGACCCGGGCCGGCGGAGATGTTAATGAATTCTTTAGACAACTGAAACATGAACTGGATCAAGCTAGATTATAGACAGCTCAAAAGCACGCTCTTAACGGGAATCATCCTGCTTGCAGGATTCATCCATCCGCTCAGGGGCCAGGTGGAGTTACGGTATGCCGAAAATGAGACAGTCACCTGGCAGGAGGCCATAGATATGTATGGATGGCTGGATGAACAGTACGAAGATGCCAGATTGCTGGAAGTCGGAATGACCGATGCCGGGAGACCTCTGCATCTCTTTGTAATAGACAGGGGACGACAATTTTCGCCAGAACTGATACGGGAGTCCGGTAAGAACATCCTTTTTATCAATAACGGGATTCATCCCGGAGAACCCTGTGGTGTGGATGCTAGCCTGAAACTGGCCAGCGATTTGTTATCGGGAAAGGATAGCTGCGCCCACTATCTGGATAAGACTGTCATTGCAATAGTCCCCATATTTAACGTGGGAGGAGCACTGAACCGGGGAGCCTATCATCGTGCCAACCAGAACGGTCCGGTGGAACATGGTTTCAGGGGGAATGCACGAAACCTGGATCTGAATCGTGATTTCATCAAACTGGATTCAAAAAACACACGATCCCTGGTACCCCTGCTAAGGAGCTGGGATCCGGATATTTTCATCGACACCCATACCTCCAACGGGGCCGACTACCCCTATACCATTACCCTGATTAACAGCCACAGTCAACGCCACGAGCCTTCCCAGGCCCGATTTCTTGACTCAACCCTTCTGCCCTTTCTATTTAATGAGATGGAGCATTCCCCCTATTTAATGAGTCCTTATGTCTGGAGTGTGAAGCAGAGTCCCGAAAATGGGATTCTTGCCTTTATGGACTACCCCAGGTATACATCGGGATATGTGAGCCTTTACAATACCATTGCATTTACCCTGGAGACACATATGTTCAAGTCCTTTGAAGACCGTGTGCTCTCAACCTGGCACTTCTTAAGGGAAGCATTGCGCTTTTGCGGAATGTATGGCCATGAATTGGGGGAAGTGAAGCAGCTGGCCCGGCAGGAAAAGATGGAGCGGACAGAGTTCACCCTGCAGTGGGCACTGGATACTTCCAGGTATGTACCTATTAACTTCAGGGGCTATACGGCCAAGAAGAAGAAAAGCAAGATTAGCGGACAACAGCGTTTATACTATGACAGGAGCGATCCCTGGGAGAAGGAGATACTCCATTACAAGTTCTTCAGGCCTGTTATAAATATTTCTGTGCCCGACTATTATATACTGCCCTCGGCCTGGGCAGAGGCCGTGGAGCGACTGCAACTGAACGGGGTGGAGATGACAGCCCTGGAAAATGATAGCCTCGTGGAAGCGGATATTTATTATATCCGGGAATACAAGACGTTGGACAGAGCCTATAACGGCCATTATCGGCACTATAATGTGGAAACGGACCTGGTCAGGGATAAAGTCCAGTTGCTGGCAGGCGACTGGATTATCCCCACAAGGCAGGCCGCCATAGAGTACCTGGTCCAAACCCTGGAGCCCAGGGGCTATGACTCCTTTTTCAGCTGGAATTTTTTCGACGAGGTCCTGTTCAGAAATGAATATTTCTCTCCCTATATCTTTGAAGAGACAGCAGAGGAACTGCTGAAGAATGACCCCCAGCTCAGAGAAGATTTCCAGGAGAAGAAGAAGGAGGATAGCCGTTTTTCCAGGAGCGCGAATCAGCAACTCAGGTTTATTTACGAGCGCTCTCCCTGGTCGGAATCCACCTATATGCGCTACCCTGTGTACAGACTGAATCTTTAATATATTAAAATTAATTATTTTTGCGCATGAAGAAGTTAAGCCTATCGGCAGTCCTTTTGGTCCTGTTTGTCTTTCAGAGCCTGGCAGTAATTTCCCTGGATGATTTTTTAAGCCGGAACGATGTGAAGGTGGTCCGGACCCTCCAAAACGAATCCAGCTTCGAGCGTATTCTTGAAGTAATGATAGCACAGCCACTCGATCACCTCGATCCCGATGGGGAGAGTTTTAAACAGCGCATCTATATTTCTCATGTGGATCCATCCAAACCGGTTGTTTTGATTACAGAAGGATATGATGCTAAGTATTATTACACTTCTGAAATAACAGCTGAATTGCGCTGCAATCAGATTATAGTGGAGCACCGGTATTTTGGCGAGAGTGTGCCAGACAGCCTCAACTGGCATTTTCTGAATACCTGGCAGGCTGCATCAGATCATCACCGGATCATCACCCTCTTTAAGGAGTTGTATCCGGAGCAATGGATTTCCACAGGCATAAGTAAGGGTGGCCAAACAGTGATGTACCACAGTTTTTATTATCCCGAGGATGTAGATGTACGGGTACCCTATGTTGCTCCCCTTAACTACGGACTGGAAGATGAAAGGATTTATTCCTTTCTGGAACAGGTGGGAAGCCCCGGCGAACGCAGGAAGGTTGAGAAGTTTCAGAAAATGGCCCTGAAAAACCAGGAAGAGTATCTGGATGCCTTCATTGCCCTGTCGGAAGATAAGGGCTATACCTATGAACTGGCAGGTGGTGTGGAAAAAGCTTATGAGTACTGCGTGCTGGAATACTCTTTTGCCTACTGGCAATGGGGATATGTACCTTCAACAAAAATACCGGGCAAGGCAGCCGATCCGGAAAAAATCATTGATCATATGAATCGCGTGGCCGGTTTTGACTACTTCTCGGACCAGTTTATTCTTGAATACAGGCCCTTCTTTTATCAGGCCATGACCGAAATGGGGTATTACGGATATGACCTGGAGGCTTTTGGGGAATATCTGAAACATGTGGATAATCCCATTTTTACCTTCACCATTCCGGAGGATGTGGAAATTCCTTTTAATGATGAGCTTTCACCTAAGCTTCAACAATATATCAGTGAGCATGGCGATAACTACATCTTTATCTACGGGGAGTATGATACCTGGTCGGCTACAGCAGTCACCTCTACCGGTAATACCAACTCGAAGGTATTTTTCAAGGAAGGGGGATCGCACCGGACCAGGATCAATAACATGCCTGAAGCACAGAAAGAAGAAGTATACAGCACCCTGGAGTCCTTCCTGCACTAAGCTCTGCTATACTTCTTCAGGGCAGAATCATATTCAGCCAGGAAACTATCAAATGAGAAGTGTCGGCCATGGGCCGGGTAGCAGGTCTTTACCTTCATGTTGCGGATTTGTTTCCAGCTTTCCACCAGGGCACCCAGGTCTTCGGCAAAGGGAGGAAAATGCTGCTTATCAGCCACACCGAACATGGTATCCCCTGTAATCAACTGGCCTTCTTCCATCAGCACAAGCATGGACCCTGAAGTATGTCCCGGGCTATGTAACACCCTGCCGGGAAAACCATGGCTTGACAGGTCATAGCTTTCCTCCACAAGGAAGTCGGGCTCAGCTGCCGGAAATTTCATCAGTTTTCTGGCGAATATCCGCGCCAGGGCCACCAGCACCTTTGCCTTCCACCGTGTTCCGGGGGGTAAGGGAGAGCGGCCTGAGCGGAGGCGGTCGGCTTCCGACTGGTGAACCATCACCTTGCATCCGGTCAGCTCCTTCAGCCTGCCGGCCGCTCCGGCATGGTCAAAATGTGAATGAGTCAGTACCAGGAGCCTGAGCATAGCCGGCTCCAGTCCCAGTCTCTCCATTGTACTCAGGATCTTGTCCGCGGAGCCTGCATTTCCACAGTCCACCAGGATGGCCTCGCATGGCCTGTATACCAGGTAAGCGGATACATTCACCAGTCCGATCCGGTATACTCTGTAAGCGGACATTATTTTACGGGGAAGTCCATCAGTTTATCCCCCTCCAGGTATGCTTCCAGCCTGTCGTTAATGGCAACGGGGCCAACGCCTGCGGGGGTGCCTGTAAAAATCAGGTCGCCTGTCTTCAGGGTCATAAAACGGGATACATAGGCAATGATCTCCTCAAAACTAAAGATCATTAAAGAAGTAGATCCATCCTGCACGGTCTTCCCGTTCAGGTCCAGCCTGAAAGACAGATTATGAATATCTCCGTACTTCTCCACCGGGAAAAACTCGCTGACGGGTGCCGAATAGTCAAATCCCTTTGCAATCTCCCAGGGCAGGCCCTTCTTCTTTTGTTCAGCCTGCAGGTCACGGGCCGTAAAATCGACCCCCAGGGCAAGCTCATTATAGTAGCGGCCTGCATACTTTTCTTCAATACTTCTTCCCAACCTGTTGATCCGGATCACAAGCTCCAGTTCGTGATGAACATCCTTTGAGAAATCGGGATAGAAGAAAGGACGGTTAGCAGTGACCAGAGCCGAATCCGGCTTCATAAAAAAAACCGGTTTATCGGGCACCTCATTATTCAGCTCCCGGGCATGAGCTACATAGTTCCTCCCGATGCAAATAATTTTCATAGGACTATTTCTTTATGGATCCTAGCTTGATGTTGGTAAGTACTTTCTTGGTATAGAGTGGGAAATCGCCGTTCATCATCCAGCCATAGTAACCTGGATCTTTTGCCAGTACCTCGGCAACAGCTGTGCCCTTATATTTCCCAAAATTGAAAACCTCCACATCATCCTCATTGTAGACGATTCTGCCGGCAAAATCAACATTACGTGTAAAAACCGAAAACTCGGCCAGCTTTCCAATGTCATTTTCCAGCTTAGGATATCTGTCCAGCTGTGCCTGAAGAACTTCATATGTAGCTTTTGTATCGGCCTCTGCCGAATGGGCATTGGTCAGCTCCTTGTTTACAAAGAACTTATAGGCAGCAGAAAGGGTCCGGGGTTCCATTTTCATAAAGATCACCTGGACATCCACAAATTTCCTCCTTTTCAGGTCAATGTCCACACCCGATCTGAGGAACTCTTCCGCCAGCAGAGGAATATCAAACTTCACCGAATTATATCCGCCCAGGTCACAACCCTCGAAATCCCTGGCAAGACTTTTAGCCACCTCATTGAAAATGGGAGCATCTTTCACATCCTCATCCGATATCCCATGAATGGCTGTCACCTTCTCAGGAATAGGCATGCCAGGATTTATAAGCAGGGTTTTGGATGTTTCATTTCCGTTCAGATCAACCTTTAAATAGGAGATCTCAACAATTCTGTCTGACGCTATATTGATTCCGGTGGTCTCGAGATCAAAAAAAATTATTGGATTCTTCAGGTTCAGCCTCATCCGCTAAGCATTAATCATCATAGGCATCAGGAGCATAAGAGTGTCCTCACTCTCGTTTTCCGTTGTTGAAGGCAGGACGATTCCAGCACGTGTGGGATCACTCATCTCCAGCACCACATCGTCCGAGGCCAGATTTGCAAGTATCTCAATTAAAAATGTGGACTTGAAGCCGATTTCCATTTCCTCCCCTTCATACTGACAGCTGAGTCTTTCGACAGCAGAGATGGAGAAATCGATATCCTGGGCTGAGATATTCAACTGATTGCCTGTGAGGCTTAGCTTCACCAGGTTACTGGCCTGGTTTGAAAACACCGATACGCGTTTCAGTGTATTATAGAAGGCCAGGCGATCAATACTCATCTTGTAAGGATTGTCGCTTGGAATCACCGAGTTATAACTTGGATAATTACCCTCAACAAGCCGGCACACCAGTTTGTAGTTTGTAAGTGTAAAGGATGCATTGCGATCATCAAACTCAAGAACCACCTTGTTCTCTTCCCTGGGCAGTATATTTTTCAATAATGATGCCGGCTTCTTGGGAAGTATAAAGCTTGAAGCACTCCCGGCAGCTGCATCGGTCCGCTTGTAGCGCACCAGCTTGTGTGCATCGGATGCCACAAAGGTAATATCGTCGGGCGACAGTTCCATGAAAACCCCATTCATCACAGGCCGCAGTTCGTCATCGGCAGTTGCAAACAGCGTCTTATTGATCCCCGAAAGCAGCACCTCCTGCTCAATTTCGAGGGCCTGCTTCTGATCATCCTTAATCACAGGCATTTGAGGAAACTCTGCTCCATTCTGACCCGGAATAGAAAACTTACCATTCTCACTCTGAATCACCACCATCAGCGTATCGGGATTCACATCAAAGTTGAGTGGAATCTCGGGAAACTCCTTAAGTGTATCAGTCAGAAGGCGTGCCGGGATTGCCACAGCACCCGAACCATCTGTATTGTCGAGCTGGATATGTGTAACCAGGGTCGATTCCAGATCGGATGAGGTAATCTCCAGAATTCCATCCTCAAGCGAAAAAAGGAAATTATCTAAAATGGGAAGTGTGTTCTTGTTACTGATCACACGACTGATGGCCTGAAGATGACCCAACAGTTCCATACTGGATACAACAAATTTCATGAGTTAAAGCTTTTATTAAATGAGTCAATGATCCATCAATTATACGAAAAAAAATTGTTAAAGCCGCAGCTACTTTTCCCCAAAATAATGGGATAGACCCCGCATCAGAACATCCAGGTAAATGTAGTTGATTATCAAAGCTTCCTTCTCATCATTATAGAGAACCAGGGCCCTGAAAAGATCGGGTTCAGAATTGGGGAAGTTCTGGTAGGAAAATACATTCAGGGAGTAGGAATCCCCACCTGTGGATTCTACCCTGATGCCTGCCATTGGCTTATACCGAGAGTCAGCTTTTAAAAGTGAATCGGCTGGTATTCCGGCCATCCGCTCAAAGCGGATAGAGGTAAAATAGCTGAACAGCAGCTTTGTGGCCAGATCATCAGGCTTTTTATCCGGTATGAGGGTACTGACATTAAGCGCTTTGCATGAGATAGCTCCTTCCTGATCCCGGGTAAAACTAAATGCTTCTCCCGATGCCAGCTCAATCTCAATGGAACGTATATCCGAGGGTCTCAGATCTATTAAAAGATGATCGCGGTAGTGATCGGGTGTGGCAGAAAATATCCGGTCAAAGTCCAGGCCCGGATATCCGGGAAGAGCAACATAGTAGGCCTTATCTGAAGCATCCGGTAGCAGGAGACATTTTCCTGACACCGTCTTCAGTCGATAGGAAAGCACCTGTTTCTGAGCCCTGTAAAATGTAATCTCCCGGCTTTCCCCCGGGAAATCGCCGGATTCATCAAAGGCCTTCCTGCTTACAATGGAGGCTACCTCCAGTCTGCTGGCCGCGATCAGAAGATTTTCCACAGTTACCTCACTCACTTCCTCTGTGCCAAAGAGGTACCAGGATTCCTCCACCCTGCTGAGTTCTGTGCTATGATAGGAGTCGACCAGTACAATACGATCAACATCTTCCGTATGTGTGAGAACCACCGTCCTGTTGTTCCTCTCCCATAGCTTCCATGGGTCGGTCAGCAGGAGAATCAACAATATCACCGGGATAACGATGAGAAGCAGCCTTAAGGGTTTTCGCATCTGCATATCAGTGCATATATCTCCTTCTCCTGACTGCCTGGATGACAAGTCCCGCAATCAGTACAAGCAGCAGTGGAAGCAGTATATTAATTAGTTTCCATTTCAGAAGTTGTGACTTCTGAGTGATCAATTCATTGTTAAGGAGGCGAAGCTTGAACTCCCTGGAACGTAACTCCATCAAACCAGTATCATCACACATATAGTTCACAACATTCATGATGAAATCACGGTTCCCAAAGGTCTGCTGGGTATAGCGGTCGTAACCCAGAGGCTGGGCCCTGAATTCTCCCTGTTCAAAAATCACCTCATTGGCAGCAATGTCACCGTCGGCAAGCACAAAAACAGCACCTGGTTCACCCTGTACAATCACTTTCCAGTCAGGAGGATAAACCCCGTCAGGTACCGGGTAGTTTTTATAGAAGGACTCGAATTTCCCCTCCATCAGAACCCCTACCGGCAGATTAGAAGCATTGTAAAGTGCCGGGTCGGGTTGGACCGTCACCTCTTCCATGCTGATATATAAGGGGACATCTCTTTTCCGGCTGGCCTGCGATGTTGCCAGCAATACTGTTTTTTTCACCTCCCCGCCAGTTCCCGAAAGTGTATCAAGGGACGAGGCAAACTGACTCTTCACATAATTAAGTCCCCTGCTTACCGGGTGAGTAGGCGGTCCGGCCAGAAGGGGATGATATACCCAGGGCATCATCGTAAAACGAGCCTGTTCCCCGGCCGGAGCTGTATTTACCGGGACATAGTTACACTGCAAATCAGCCACCAGGTTATAATTGACCCTGATTCCGTATTTGAAAAGCAGATCTTCAAGGCCCACCTGGTTGGCCAATGCTACTGTGGTGCCGGCTGAAAGGCTGTCGGCAAAAGGATTTACGGGATCCAGGAAAAAGAGCACCTTACCTCCATGCATGATATACTGGTCGATGGCAAACTTATCCGCCTCGCTGAAGGCACGCTCAGGACTGGCAATTATCAGTGCCTGGTAGCTTAACAGCGCCTCCACATTTCCGCTGATATAACCGCGGTCCACCTGGAAAAAATTCTTCAGTTCATCCATCAGGCCGTGGGTTTGCATGGAGTCCAGCTCTCCATGGCCCTCGATAAAAGCGATGCGGGGAACCTCGTCCATGGTCAGGCTGTGAATGGCCCTGGTAAACTCATACTCGAGAGTCTGAATGGAGTTATTCAGGTTCATTTCGTGTGATAGGGTTGGATTGTTTTTCAGCAGGTTCACAGGCAACTCAAAGGGTCCGTAGGCAATAATAGCCCCGGGGAAAATCATCCTGCTTGAGCTTCCCCCCTCACGGTCGCGCACCTGGATATTGGTAACATTTAATCCCCTGTCATACAACTCTCCAATGGTCCGGTTCCGGATGGTTTCGTCTGCTTCGTCATAAAGGTTGATAAACTGGTATTGAAGTTTATCACCCGCGTAGGCCCTGAACTCGTCCATCAGCTCACGGATGGATTTACGAAAATTAACAAACTCGGCCGGAAGCTCGCCATCCAGGTATATCTTCACGTAGACCACATCATCCAGCTCACGCAGCAAGCGACGGCTGGGCTGGCTCAGGGTGTATTTCTTTTCACTGGTCAGGTCAATACGGAAAAACTTGATCTCGGCCAGGAGAGAAATCGCCACAACCAGCACCAGGGTGATCCCCAGCTGCATCAAATTCTTTCTTTTCAGTGCTTTCCGGTCCATATGCCTTACCATTTACTGCTTTGAAGTACCGTCCTGGTTCCCACGATAAACAAAAGGATCACACCCAGGAAATAAAGCATATCCCTGGAATCGATTACTCCCCTGCTAATGGAATTATAGTGATAGGAGATACCCAGCCTGGAAATCAGGAATGCTGTACTTCCCGATTCGGCAATTCCACTGAGGAATTCAAATCCCAGGTACATGAGAAAAGAGAGAAAAACTGCCAGAATAAAGGCTACAATCTGGTTCCCCGTAAGAGATGAGGCAAAAATGCCTATGGCTGCATAGATTCCACCAAGAAAGAGAAGTCCCACATAGGATCCCCAGGTACCACCCATGTCCATATTTCCCGGAGGACTGCCAAGGCGTGCGACAGACCAGAAATAGATCAGGGTTGGAATCAGTGAAAACAGGACCAGGGCCCATGATGCCAGAAACTTGGCCAGAATAATCTGCAGCTCCGAAACCGGCCGGGTGTAGAGCAGGTCCAGGGTCCCGCTTCGCTTCTCTTCGGCAAACATCCGCATACATATGGCAGGAACCAGGAAAAGGAAGAGCCAGGGAGCAATGGCGAAAAGTGTATCCATGGTGGCATAGCCATTTTCAATCACATTGAACTGTCCGGGTACAATCCACATAAACAGGGAATTAAGCAGAAGAAAGACCACAATAACCAGGTAGCCGGTAAGGCTGCTGAAAAAACTGCTGATCTCTTTGTTAAATAGTGCCCACATCCTTTACGGCTTTTATCAATCCAGTATAGCTTCCGGGAGACTGGAATCGGGCAGATCGCGATAGTCCATTATCCGTATCTCATGAAAATAAAACTGGAGTATATCCTGGTAGTTGAACCCGTCTCCTGCCATCTTCATGGCACCCTCCTGGCTCATGCCGATACCATGCCCGAATCCTTTTCCCCAGACCAGGACACTGTCTCCAACCGGGAACATGTCAAAAAAGGCGGATTTAAATCCCCAATCCTCCCTGATCTTAGCCATCCTTATAGAATCCTTGTCAAGTATAAAATACTTCTTTCTCCGCATCTGCTCAACATAGATGATCTCTTCGGGAATCCGGGTCACCGATTTCATCCCGTTCTTCAGCAAATACTCTTTCCATGCATCGAATGAAATGGTATCCTGCCATTTGGCATGACGCTGGTGAAGGGAGTAGGGATCTACCACAGACTGCAGGTATTCCACATCGGACAACCACACATCGGAGGCCCGTTGGGTTTGTCCACCGCTATTGGCATGATAGGCAGCGGTTATCAGTTTAAAGTTATAATCGGCCAGAACGGTACCACTGGTCTCCACAATGGCTTCAAGTATTTCAGGATTGCTGACGCTCTTTCCCTTGTAGGTCTGGCAATGTGGCCCGTCACAAAGTCCAAACCCTTCGCCGGCATGCCGGTCCATCTGTTTTAGCCCATAGGTCCTGCAAAGGATGGATTGTGCTTTATAAAATTCCATTCCGGCATTGGGACCTGATTCGGCTTCGACCACTCCGGCCAGGTATTTATCCAGGTCCACCTGGTTAACCAGGGTCATATAACGATCCTCAGGAATCACAATCAGGTTATCATCGTAAATCCGAGAAGTGATCTCAGGTGAAATGGAACGAACACGGAAAACCGACTCTGTGGAGAGGGAACGTAACTCAAAAGTCGAGGCGTAGCCAAAATCCCTTTCAGCATCAAGGACCTTAAGCCTTCCATCCTCCAGGTTCAGATAAAGAATATCGCCCGGCTCAAGCCTGATTCTCACTACCTTATCCAACAAAAGTTGATAGTTTCCGATGGAACAATAGACTACAGCTGACTTAACCAGGTGATTCTGGAAAAGACCAATCTCCACAGTTTGAGCCATTGATCCTATCCAGGAAACTCCTACCAAAAATACCGTTACAATCCACTTCATTCACGTTCCGCTTTAAGCAATTCAACCATCCGTTCTCCGATTCTTTGAGAAACACCCTGCTCGCCCAGGTCAAGCTTAATCTGCCTGTAACCTTCCTGTATCTTGCTTCTGTAAAGATCGTCCTTCAGAATCAGCTCCAGTTCCGTCCGGGTCCGCCCGGTCAGATCCTTCTGGATAACCTCCTCAACCAGTTTCTTCCCGTAGATGAGGTTCACAAGACTTATAAAATTAATCTTTATTAATCGTTTTGCAATGTTGTATGCAAGCAAGCTGGTTCTGTAGAGCACCACCTGGGGAATATCAAAAAGAGCCGCCTCCAGGGTGGCAGTTCCGGAAGTCACCAGAGCCGCCTTTGAGCAGGCCAGCAGTGCATAAGTTTCATTGTATACAATCTTCACATCTGTCCCCGACAGATACTTCTCATAAATTGAAGGGTCCATGGAAGGTGCCCCGGCAACCACAAACTGGTACTCCGGGTTCTCGCCGGCCAGGGTAAGCATGGAGGGAAGTGTGGTTTCAATCTCTTTTATCCGTGAGCCGGACAGAAGCGCCACCAGGGGTACGTTATCCAACTTATGTTTCTTACGCCATTCCTCTTCCCCTTCAAACTCCTCCTTAAAACTCGAAACCTGGTCCACCAGTGGATTTCCCTTATACTCCACCTCCATATCAAATTGCCTGTAAAAGTCAAGCTCAAAGGGGAGTATGGCAAAGAGCCGGTTCACATATTTTTTCAGGGAAAGCACCCTGCGTTGTTTCCAGGCCCAGACCTTGGGCGAAATATAGTAGAATACGCTGATCCCGTGTCCGGAAGCATAACGGGCCATACGCATATTAAAACCGGGGTAATCCACAGGAATAAGCACGTCGGGCATCCATTCCAGGATCTTCCGCTTAATAAGACGCATGTTCCTGAATATCTTGGGAAGATGAAGAAACACATCCGCCATCATATAGTTGGTCTCCCGGTAATGCATCACCATCCCCGGGGAAACTGCCTCCATAAGGTCGCCCCCCATATAGCAAAACTCCGCCTGTGGATCAGCCTTAAGGAGTCCTTTCATAAGATTTGATGCATGCAGGTCGCCCGAGGCTTCTCCAACTATAAGAAAATACTTCATTCCTGGCTCAGACAAATTTGAGAATCAACATTATAAAGGCAAGCAGGAGGGTGGAGAAAATCACCCCCCTTGCTGAAAAATTCCGCTTGGTCCATATGAATATAAAAAATAGCAGCAGGTTGGGGATGGCTGAGAGACTCACAAGCTTGGATAACATCTTCATCTGCTGAAAATGCTCAAGGAATTCCACAAAACCAAGGTCGCTCTTCAGCCGCCAGGTTAATACCAGGGTCAAAACCGGCAATAACAGTCCGGGAATCAGTCCATACCAAAGGGTGTCGAATCTTTTTTTACTCATGTTTTCCGCTTTGTGCCACCTCCAGCGATTTCATTCTTTCCAGAACATCATAGGCTGTCAGATCCGTATTGATAGGTA
Organism: uncultured Bacteroides sp.; assembly: GCA_964458155.1. Taxonomy (GTDB): domain Bacteria; phylum Bacteroidota; class Bacteroidia; order Bacteroidales. Next base: position 19,835 of record CAYWGP010000227.1, on the reverse strand, counting down.
CAACAGAGACATAAGCGTTTTTCAGTGCCCACTCATCAGTATCGGTGCCACCGTTCTCACTCTCCCTGTTATGGAAAAAACCGGTAAGCCAGAAGTACTCGGAACCATTGGGATCGGTTCGCTTTTCAAACTCCTCTTTCCAGTACCCGTTGGCCTGTTTGCAGATCCTGATTCCTTTTATCTCCCCGGCAGGAAGTGCAGGTATATTTACATTCAGACAGATCCCATCGGGCAGACCCTGTTCCAGTACATGCCGGATCACGTTCTCGGCGATCCCTGAGGAGGCTGTGAAATCGGCATCCGGATCAAAATCCAGCAGGGAGAAACCAATGGAAGGAATATGGTTCACCGCACCCTCCATGGCAGCTGCCATGGTACCTGAATAGAGTACACTGGATGAGGAGTTTGAACCATGGTTTACCCCGGAAAGTAACAGATCCGGTTTGCGCTCACACAGACTGTTAAAGACCAGTTTCACACCATCGACCGGTGTACCGTTGCTAATATAGCGGGAAAACCCTGCTTCTTCCGAAACAAGCCTCACCCGAAGAGGCACCTTGATGGTGATGGCATGAGACATGCCTGACATGGGTTCACGTGAAGAAATGGCTATCACATCTCCAAATTTCCGGGCCACGGTTATCAGTGCTTCCATCCCGCCGGCATACATGCCATCGTCGTTAGTAACCAGTATTAAAGGGCGTCTGCTCATCTTCTCTTTATAAGTTTACAAAAATATCATAAATCCCCGAGATCCAGATTTTTTATTTTTAATTTCATCCTGTGAACACAAGGAGTTTTCCAATTGTTCTTGAAAAGAGTTGACTCCGACGCAAAACTAACAAACATAATAATGAAAAATATATTGTTCTTTGCAGTGCTGGCATGGATGGCAAATTCTGCTAGTGCCCAAAACCTGGCCGATCTATTTGAAGTAAATAAGCGCTCGGTGGTCACCATCTACGTTATGGAGAGTTTAAGTGCCGGAACTGGTGATCCGCGTACATTTGCATCCAACGAGGGACTGGGCTCCGGTGTGCTTATAAGGGACAATATGGTACTTACTGCCTCTCATGTGGTAGCCAATGCTGACGAAATTATGGTTCAGTTTTATGATGGTGAATCGGTGGAAGCCACCACAACCCGGATTTCACGTATGGCCGATGTGGCCGTGATCACTCTGAATAGTCCACCCGCAGATCCTCACATTGCAGAGATTGGTGATTCGGATGAAGCAAGAATAGGCGATGGTATTTTCGTGATTGGAGCCCCCCTGGGACTTCCTTACTCACTGTCAACAGGAGTAATCAGTGGAAAGCATACCGAGCGCAATCTTTCCAATGACGGAAAATCACTGGAGTTTTTTCAGACCGATGCATCCATTAATACGGGCAACTCCGGCGGTCCCATGTATAATGCTAAAGGGGAGGTGATCGGTATTGTGAGCTCCATCCTGACCCGTTCGGGCGGATTTGAAGGAATCGGCTTTGCCGCCACATCAAATGTGGCCAGGGAGCTTCTGACCAACAGGGGAAGCAGATACTTTGGCATAGAATCACTCTTGCTTAGCTTTGAAATGGCCAATATTCTGAATGTTCCCCAGGAGTCGGGCTGGCTGGTCCAGCATGTTGTCAGGGATAGTCCGGCCGGAAAGCTTGGTATTAAGGGTGGTTTCAGAATGGTTCTCATCGACGACCAGGAAATAATGCTGGGTGGAGATATCATTCTGCAGGTTGATGATATAAGAATTACCGGGGAGGAGAGCATGTATCAAATCTGGGAATACCTCAATTCCGATAATTCTACCACCACCTATACAATCAAAGTACTCAGAAAGGGCGAAATCATAGATCTGCGCTGGGTTTCCGCCGAGTTTCAGCCAAACCGCCAATGAGCCTGGTCACCGAACTTCTTCCCGCCGGATCCCTGGACGATGCTAAGCTGAGCTATGTGCTTATGGGAGCAAGCTACCAGGGGAAATGGATCTTTGTTCGACACCGTGAGCGGGAAAGCTGGGAGATGCCTGCCGGCCATATTGAAGCTGGTGAAGACCCTGACAGAGCCGCGGTAAGAGAGCTTTTCGAAGAGGCGGGTGTTGTGAAATCAAGCCTGACTGTTATTTCTGACTATTGTGTCACTGATGGTGGAAAGAGCGCTTATGGCAGGTTTTATTATGCCGATGTAAAGGAGCTGGAGGCCCTTCCGGAACATGAAATTGAGGAGATAAAACTTTGCAGTGAACTCCCCTCCCACCTCACTTATCCGGAAGTCCAGACCCTGCTTTTTTCGCTTTTAACTCTGACATAAAAGCACTACTTTTGCAGCTCAAATTATGAAGCAGCAATGAAGATTTCCTACAACTGGCTTAAACAATATATTGATACCGATCTTAGCCCTCAAAAGCTCAGTGAAATTCTTACCAACACCGGACTGGAAGTAGAGGGTATGGAAGAGATACAGTCGGTGAAGGGCGGACTGGAAGGTGTGCTAATCGGCGAGGTGATCAGATGTGAGAAGCACCCCGATGCTGATAAACTTACTGTTTGTACTGTTAACCTGGGAGATAGTGAAGAGGTGCAGATTGTCTGCGGGGCCCCCAACGTGGAAGCCGGGCAAAAGGTCCCTGTTGCCACTGTGGGATGCACGCTCTGGCCCGATGATAAGGGATTTACCATAAAAAAGTCAAAAATCCGCGGGGTGCATTCCATGGGTATGATTTGTGCTGAAGATGAATTGGGACTGGGCAGCTCCCATGAGGGGATCATGGTACTGGATGCCAGTGCCATTGCGGGAACCTCTGCCGCAGATTACTTCCAGGTGGAAAATGATTATATTTTTGAGATCGGTCTCACTCCCAACCGTATCGACGGGGCCTCTCACCTGGGCGTAGCCAGGGACCTGGCCGCTTTTCTGAATCAAAGCACTGAGGTAAAGGTCAGGAAGCCATCGGTGGAGGCCTTCCGGGAGGATAACAACAATCTTTATATCCCGGTAGAAATAGAAGAGAAGGCGGGGTGCAAGCGCTATTCAGGTGTAACACTGCAGGGATTAAATGTACAAGAGAGTCCCGCCTGGTTGCAGAATCGCTTAAGATCGGTGGGACTGACCCCCATCAACAATGTGGTGGATACCACCAATTTTGTGCTTTTCGAAACCGGACAACCCCTGCATGCCTTTGATGCTGATCAGATCGCAGGAAAGAAAGTAATTGTCAGAACCATGCCCCAGGGGACTCCCTTTGTTACCCTGGATGAGCAGGAGCGTAAACTGCGCAGTTCCGACCTGGTAATTTCAGATGCAGAAAAGAGCATGTGTATTGCCGGGGTATTTGGAGGCCTTACTTCGGGTGTAACAGAGAATACCACCTCCATCTTCCTGGAGTCGGCCTGTTTTGATCCTGTCTATATCCGTAAAACAGCCAGGCACCACCAGCTTAATACAGATGCATCCTTCAGATTTGAACGGGGATCGGATCCCAACATGACTGTCTGGGCCATGAAGCGTGCTGCACTGCTCATCAAGGAAATTGCCGGGGGCCAAATATCTTCCGAGGTGGTTGATGTCTATCCCGAACCAGTGGAAGATAAGCGGGTCGAGATCTCCTTTGCACATGTTGACCGCCTTATTGGAAATCATATAGAACCAGCCATCATTCGTTCCATTCTGGAGTCATTGGAAATCAGGGTAGAAGAGGAAAGTGCACTGGGAATGGTCCTTCGCATTCCTCCTTACAGGGTGGATGTACAGCGGGAAGCCGATGTAATAGAAGAAATACTGCGGATCTATGGATTCAACCGGGTGGAAATAAGCAAGGGACTGCGTTCCTCCCTTTCACCTACAAGTAAACCAGACAAGGAACAGGTGGTGAATATGACATCGGACCTGCTCACTGCCAATGGTTTTTATGAGATGAAATCCAACTCCCTTACCCCCTCCTCCTACTATGATAAGAATGAGAGCCCGGACCCCTCAGCTGTTCGCCTGAACAATCCCCTGAGCCAGGACCTGGCCCTGATGAGGCAAAATTTGCTTTACGGGGGACTGGAGGCCATTGCCTATAATATTAACCGGAAGCAGAACGATTTGAAGTTGTACGAATTTGGGAACTGTTACTTCAGGAAAGGGGAGAAAATGGGAAGCGATCCCCTGGATAAATATGAAGAAGCTTTTCACATGGGCATCTTTCTCTCTGGTAATGTAAGGCAGGGTAACTGGGTTCAGAAAGCTGAAAAAGCTTCTTTTCATCATTTGAAGTCCTACGTGGAGATGATCCTTGTAAAACTTGGGATCGAACCGGTTACACTGGATTGCAGCAGCTCCACTAACGCGAATTTTACTGAAGCCCTGGTTTACGGGCTAAAAGACGCCCCGCTTGTTGAATTCGGGCAGGTAGCACAAAAAACGGTGAAAGATTTTGATATCAAGCAGGAGGTATTTGCTGCCGAGTTTAACTGGGACCTGGTCCTGAAGGCTCTGTCCGGCCACAGGGTTCTCTTTAAATCCCTGCCACGCTTCCAGGTCGTGACACGTGACTTTTCCCTGATGCTGGACCGGAAGGTAACCTTTGAATCCCTCAGGGCACTGGCCTTCAGGGCGGAAAAGAAACTATTGAAAAATGTGACTCTCTTTGATGTTTATGAAGGGGACAAAATAGAGCAGGGAAAGAAATCCTATGCACTTAGCTTTACCCTTCTGGATGAAGATAAAACCCTTACAGATAAACAAATCGACAAAGCCATGCAGCGTATTGCCAGGGCCTTCGAAGAGGAGCTTGGAGCTTCCATCAGGGGAATGTAAAATCCATGAGTTCATCTTTTACACTATACAGGGGTGACATCACCACCCTAAAGGTTGATGCAATAGTAAATGCAGCCAACCCCAGCCTCCTGGGTGGAGGCGGCGTGGATGGAGCCATTCACCGCGCAGCGGGACCTGAACTGCTGGAGGCCTGTCGTAGCCTGGGTGGATGTGAAACAGGTAAAGCCAAAATCACACCCGGTTTTCAGCTGCCTGCAGACTATGTGATCCATACTGTCGGGCCTGTCTGGCAGGGTGGAAGCCAGGGGGAAGAAGAACTCCTGGGAAACTGCTATACCAGCAGTCTTGAACTGGCCCTTCAACATGAATTAAGATCCATTGCCTTTCCCAACATTTCCACCGGTGTTTACGGTTTCCCAAAATCAATGGCTGCCAGGATTGCCATTGAGACCGTTAAGGATTTCCTGGAAAACCATAAGCCCTTCCTTGATGTTATTTTTGTCCTTTTCGACGAGGAAAATGAAAACCTCTACAGTACCATCATTTATGGATAGCCATCCTCGCTATCTGGTTCGGGGACTGCGAATTTGAGTCATTCAGCGAATACAGAACTCCAGAATATGATGGTGTTTTTCCCCGAGCGCTTAAGAGTAAGAAATCCTCCTTTTTATGGAGTATATTTTTTAAATTTGATCCCTGTCCTCACAATAAAGCCAATGGCAATGGTGTTATTGGTGAATGGTATTAAAATAATAACCGGGTATGAAAAGATTTACAGGCATAATACTGGCAGTGCTGCTGGCACTCCCTGCATTCACTCAGGAACTCAGTAAAAAGGAGCAAAAGCAGCTGGAGAAAGAATTGAAAAAAGAGCAGAAGGCTGAAGAGCTTGCCAAACAGGCCGAGGTGGTCAGGGCCATGGTAGAGTACCATAAATTCGTACTGGAGGTCAACAGCTTAAAAGACAAGCGTGGCAATTCACTCCAGGTAAGTTCCAAAATTAATTTTATCGCCTCAGATTCCATCACAGGAGTGATCCAGGTGGGATCGAATACCTATATTGGAAGCAATGGTGTGGGTGGAGTTACAGTGGAAGGAAGCATTACAGAGTACAAGTATAGCGCCAATAAAAATGGCGGCAGCTACTATATCACCTATTACCTGAGAACTCCCGTGGGGAGTTATGATGTCCGAATCACAGCTTATACCGATGGAAGAGCAAATGCCGATGTAAGTTCAACAACCTGGGGCAACAAACTACGCTACTCCGGCTACCTGGTTCCCATAGGGATCTCAAGGGTATTCAAGGGAATATCACTCTAGCTCTCTGCCTGCTATTCCTCCAGTTTATACAGAAAGCGTTTGATACTCCGCTTGGGGGTCTTCTCAAACTCTGCTTCATGAATATTAATCTTTAAAAGCGTTTCATAAGCAGCTGCATGCTTATTGTACTCCTTCCTGTTTTCCTCCATAAGGGCCTCAAGATCAGCCTCCACCTTATCTGCTTTTACCTGGTCGGGGTCCGCGTAGACAAGGGCTTCCAGATTATGCTTGTTGTTCATAAGCACTACCGCTTCACTGATGTAGGGCAGGTTACATAATTTAGATTCAATTTCCTCCGGGTAGATATTCTGACCCGATGGTCCCAGCAGCATACTCTTGCTCCGGCCCTTGATATAGATAAAGCCATCCTTATCGGTAACCCCCAGGTCGCCCGTATGGAGCCAGCCTTCCTCATCGATAGTGGCTTTGGTGGCCTCCTCATTTTTGTAATAACCCTCCATGAGATTCTCCCCTTTCACCAGGATTTCTCCTGCCATTTCATAGGGCTTTTCGGAGTCGATTTTCAGTTCCATGATATCCAGAATCTTTCCGCTTGAACCTTTGCGGGTGGTGGCGAAGCCTTCATAGGACATTAAGGGTCCGCATTCGGTCATTCCATATCCGATGGTAAATGGGAATTTTATCATGGTAAGGAAATCCTCCACTTCAGCACCCAGTGCAGCACCGCCCAGCACCGCTTCCCTGAACCGGCCCCCGAAGGTTTCAATCAGCGATTTTCGCATCTTACCATAGATCAGGCCCTTCACTCCCGGAATTTTGGTGAGCACCTTCACCGATCCTTTATTAAGAACGGGTAAGAGTTTTTTCTTATAGATTTTTTCAAAGAAGATGGGCACAAAGAGAATAAGGTGGGGCCTGACCTCGGAAAAGGCTTTGATGATCACCGGGGTGGCAGGCAACTTACCCAGGATGGTCACATGTACTCCTACGGCCATGGGGAACAGGTAATCAAAGGCACAGCCGTAGCAATGGGCCAGGGGAAGCAGGGCAAGCATCTTTTCCCCGGGATTCAGCTCGATGGCACGCATGGCAAAGTCCACGTTGCCGGCCAGGCTATTGGCCGAAAGTACAACCCCTTTACTGAAGCCCGTGGTACCGGAGGTATAATTGATCTCCACCACCTCGCTGTTATCCACCTCGGCATATTTGATATGCTCCCTGGCAAAGCCATCGGGAAATTTCTTTTCAAACAGGAGATCAAGGTCCTTATGCGTCTTCTTCAGGGCTGCAGCTGGTTTAGCAGAAAGGATACCGAAATCGTCCAGGGAGAGTATACTAAGCACATTCTTCATCTCCTCTTCTGACAGCCCATCCATGGTCTGAGTGTCAACCAGTAGCATAACAGAATCGGAATGCTTGATGATCGTATGAGCATCGGCCGGTTTAAAATCGGCAAGCACCGGAACCGAAACTGCCCCATAGGTAATTACACTCATAAAGCCAACACACCAGTTGGAGGAGTTCTTCCCGAACACAGCGATTTTATCCCCCTTCTTTACTCCCGCGGCCTCATATAGCAGGTGCAGCTTAGCAATCTGGCGGGCCATTTCGCCATAGGTATAAGATATATCACTGGTGTAGTCCGACAGAGCCGGCAAATCAAAATTACGGGCAAAACTCTCCTCGTATAACTTGATGAAGTTCTTCTGGATCATTGTTGCTTAGTTTAGTTCAGCTTAAATATATTCAATTCCAGCCAATGTTAAAAAACTCTTCATGCATTCCTGCCCCCTGCCGGGCCATAATCAAACAAAGCAATTATCTTTATGCTATCTTTTTGGACACGCAATCAAACAACGAATTTCATGATCTATTTTTTCCAGGTCCCCGACAGTAAAATAATTGCACTTGAGGCAATTAGTCAGCTGGACCCCAAAACGACAGAGAAGCTGGAGTGGTTATTTGGTTCAGCCTCCTGTCTTGACAGGAACCGGGTCGAGGGTTGGTTTGTCGGGCCCAGAAAAGAGATGATCACCCCCTGGAGCACCAATGCTGTGGAAATTACCCAGAATATGGGTATTGAAGGCTTGAGGCGAATTGAGGAGTTTTTCACAGTTAAAGGCGGGGACGCCTCTTTTGATCCCATGCTGCAGGTTCTTTACGAGGGACTTGATCAACAAATATTCACCATAGACCGTTCACCCGAACCCGTTTTGGAAATCACCGATATCGCTGCCTACAATGCAAAAGAGGGCCTGGCACTGAACCCTGATGAGATTGAATATCTGGATGGGGTCAGTAAACGGATCGGAAGAAAGTTAACCGATAGTGAGGTTTTTGGATTCTCCCAGGTGAATTCAGAACACTGCCGGCATAAAATATTCAATGGCACCTTTATCATCGATGGAGAAGAGAAAGAATCCTCCCTGTTCCAGCTGATCAAAATGACCACAAAGACAAATCCCAACCATATTGTCTCCGCCTATAAGGATAACTGTTCTTTTGCAGCTGGACCGCTCATTGAACAGTTTGCACCTGCCTCCCAGGATAAAAGTGATTATTTCAGGGTCACAGATATTGAGTCAGTCCTCTCCCTGAAAGCGGAGACCCATAACTTCCCCACTACGGTGGAGCCATTTAACGGGGCAGCCACGGGTACCGGAGGGGAGATTCGCGACCGTATTGCAGGTGGTAAGGGCGCCATCCCCATGGCAGGAACAGCAGTCTACATGACCTCTTACCCCAGGCTGGAAAAGGGACGAAGCCTGGAAGGAGTCATGCCCGAACGACCCTGGCTTTACCAGACCCCGGAGGAGATTCTTATTAAGGCATCCAACGGTGCCAGCGATTTTGGAAATAAATTTGGTCAGCCCCTTATCTGTGGCAGTCTGCTTACTTTCGAACATGAAGAAAAGGATAAGAAATTTGGATTCGATAAGGTAATCATGCTGGCCGGAGGAATTGGCTTCGGAAACAGTGAGGATGCCCAGAAGGATACCCCGGAAAAAGGAGACCTGGTAGTATTGCTGGGTGGTGACAATTACCGGATCGGCATGGGTGGTGGTGCCGTATCATCTGTGGATACAGGAGAGTTTGAGAATGCCATTGAACTCAACGCCGTGCAACGCGCCAATCCTGAAATGCAGAAAAGGGCCTACAATGCCATACGTGCCCTGGCCGAATCGGGGAAGAATACGATTGTGAGTATCCATGACCATGGAGCTGGAGGCCACCTGAATTGTCTCTCAGAACTGGTGGAGGAGACCGGTGGAAAGATCAACCTGGACAAGCTGCCAGTGGGTGATCCCACCCTTTCGGCCAAGGAGATTATAGGCAATGAATCCCAGGAAAGGATGGGATTGGTTATTAAGGCCAAAGATGTGGATGAACTGGTACGAATTGCCAATCGCGAAAGGGCTCCCATTTATATCATCGGGGAGATCACAGACGATAAGCACTTCAGTTTTGAAAGCGAAAAGACCGGTGAAAAACCCATGGACCTGGAGCTGGTGGATATGTTTGGGAAACCCCCGCAAACTGTGATGAACGATCGCACCCTGAATACCCGCTTTAAAAGGATTCCCTATAAGGTCGGGGAACTGGCTCGTGATCTGGAGGGGGTTATGCAGCTGGAGGCCGTGGCCTGCAAGGATTGGCTTACCAATAAAGTGGACCGTTCTGTGACCGGAAAAATTGCCCGCCAGCAATGTGCGGGTGAACTGCAGCTCCCCCTGAACAACCTGGGTGCTGTGGCGCTGGATTACCAGGGACACAAGGGCTATGCCACTTCCATTGGTCATGCTCCGGTGGCAGCCATGGTAGATGAAAAGGCTGGTAGCGTGCTTTCCATAGCCGAGGCCCTGACCAATATCGTATGGGCACCTATGCCCGATCGTATTAAAAGTATTTCCCTGTCGGCCAACTGGATGTGGCCCTGTAAAAACGAGGGAGAAGATGCCAGACTCTATCATGCTGCCAAGGCTGCCAGCGATTTTGCCGTGGCTCTGGGAATCAATATTCCCACTGGAAAGGACTCCCTCTCCATGACACAGAAATACGATAATCAGGTGGTTTATGCACCCGGTACTGTGATTATATCAGCAGCCGGGGAAGTAACAGATATCCGTAAGATCGTAGAACCGGTTCTTCAACCCGATCCGGAGAGCAGACTATTTTATATTGACCTGGCCAAGGATGATTTTAAGCTTGGAGGCAGTTCCTTCGCACAATATAAAAATAAGCTGGGCAGAGCAACTCCAACAGTTACCGATCCAGAATACTTTGTTAAGGTATTTAACCTGCTACAGAACCTGATTGAAGAGGGGTATATCCTGGCCGGTCATGATGTTTCGGCCGGGGGACTGATTACGACTCTGATGGAGATGTGCTATTCCAATACCACAGGAGGTCTGGAAGTTGATATTACAGGGATTCCCGGGGAGACCACGGGGGTGCTTTTCAGTGAAAAGCCTGCCGTTGTAATCCAGGTGAACAATCCTCATGTGCTGACTGCCCTGTTTGAAAAGGAGGGGCTTACGCACCATTTAATCGGGCGCCCTGTTGAAGAACGTAATATTATGCTGCGTTCAAGGGAAGAGAACCTGAAACTGAATATTGACCACTATCGTGAGCTCTGGTTCAAAACCTCTTATCTGCTTGACCGGAAACAGTCGGGCGAAAAGCTGGCTGAAGAGCGCTTTAAGAACTACAAGACAAACAAACTTGATATTCATCTGGGAAAGTTCGTGGGAACCTTCAAGAGCCTGGGGCTTGATCCGAAACGGAGGACAGAAAGTGGTGTCAGGGCAGCCATTATCCGCGAAAAGGGTGTTAATGGCGACCGTGAAATGGCGCATGCCCTCTACCTGGCCGGATTTGATGTGAAGGATGTGCATATGACCGACCTGATCGCGGGAAGAGAAACCCTGGAAGAGATTCAGATGATTGTCTTCGTGGGTGGATTCTCCAACTCCGACGTGCTGGGTTCGGCCAAAGGCTGGGCAGGTGCATTCAGATATAATGAGAAGGCGAACAAAGCCCTGGAGAACTTCTATGCCAGGGAAGATACCCTGAGTCTGGGTGTTTGTAACGGATGTCAGTTGATGATCGAACTTGACCTGGTGGTCCCCGGGCACGACAAGAGTCCCACCATGGTACACAATGCTTCCGGGAAGTTCGAATCCTCCTTCCTGGGTGTTAAAATTCAGAAAAATAAGTCGGTAATGCTGGGCTCCCTGGAAGACATGAACCTGGGTATCTGGGTGGCCCATGGTGAAGGCAAATTTGTACTGCCCGAGCCTGAAGAAAAATACCATATTGCTGCCCGGTACAGCCGCTCCTCCTACCCTGCCAATCCCAATGGGTCCGACTTTGATGTGGCAGCCCTTTGTTCGGACGACGGACGTCACCTGGCCATGATGCCCCACCTGGAGCGTGCATACCAACCATGGCAGTGCGCCTACTATCCTGAAGATCGAAAACAGGATGAGGCAACTCCCTGGCTGGAGGCCTTTGTGAATGCACGGAAATGGATTGAAAAGGCCTAGGTGCAGGCAGGCAGTCATGTTTACCCCCGTATTTGTCCGTTTCACGCGCAACTTACATTGAGGGTTTACTATTCTGCCTTATCTTTGCTACAACGTAATACGTATAAACCGCCATGAAAAATATTATTCTTTCTCTTCTCCTGCCATTATTGTCACTCCCCGCTTTGACTGCCCAGGACTCCCTGGCAGGCACTGTCACCTACCAGCAGGTCACAAGGTACAATTTCGATAACATCAGGGAAGCTCATGGAGAAGATGAGCGGACAAAGGATTGGCTTGCTACACTGCCCAGGGAGGGTACTACTGTTCAGATGCTAAATTTCAACAACAAGAAAGCCCTGTTTGAAGAGGATGAATCGGAAAAGGAGGCAAGGCCTGCCGGACTGCAGCGGGCCATCATGTACGAAAGCTCCCTGAAACCAGCCAGACCGCTTATGCAAAAGGTATACTATGACTTTGACAGGAATCAGAAGCTGGAGCAGGTCGAATACATGACCCGCTTTTTCCTGGTACAATCGGAGATCGAAGCGGTGGCCTGGAAATTGGGGAGTGAAAAGAAAAAAGTCCTGGATTATACCTGTATGAGTGCTTCTGTGAGCATGGACGATCAGGAAATCGTGGCCTGGTTCTCCCCCGAGATCCCGGTTTCGCTTGGACCTTCGAGCTTTAGAGGATTGCCTGGTCTGATCCTTGCTGTGGAACGAAATGGTGAAACAGCCTATGTGGCCACCTCGGTAAGTCTCACCCCTCCCGCTGACGAGTCCATGGTGAAACCGAATAAAGGCAGCAAAGTGACCAAGGAGGAGTTTGTGGCCATCCAGGAAGAAAAGGAGAAAGAGCGACAGGATAATTCACAGATGGAAAATTATCACAGATAGACAGTAATTATGAATCAGATCCTACTGGCCATCCTGCTCCTGGCAGGAACAATCCATATAACAGCTCAGGAGCCCTTTGGGGGGACCATAGTCTATACCAGGACCACCACCTATAGTTTCGATCCCACAGGAAATGCAGAATGGGATGCCTATGCCAGGACCCTGCCCACGGAAGGGAAATTTGAAAAGGTGCTCTATTTCACAAGCGAAGCATCCCTTTACGATGAATCAAGCTTTGAGAAAGAAGAGACCTCCGTTCCCCAGCAAAAGGCTTTGTTTTTTGCTTCTTACGGAAGACCCCCGAAGCCTGCACTGAAGCAACTGTATATTGACTTCAATGCTGAAAGCAAGATTGCACAGCAGGAGTTTATGACCCGTGACTTCCTGGTGGAATCACCCCTGGAAAACAAAGGATGGAGACTGGATCCTTCCAGGAAGAAAATCGGCGATTATGTCTGCATGAAGGCCACCATGATCCTGGAGGGAGATACGGTAACTGCGTGGTTTGCCCCGGAGCTGCCGGTTCCGGCAGGCCCTGCTGAGTACTACGGGCTACCGGGTATGGTGTTGGCCGTAGAGCGCCTGGATGAGACCATCTTCCTGGCCACTTCCATCGACCTGACACCTCCTCCGGCAGAGCTCCTGATTAAACCGGATGCAGGAAAAAAGACATCCCCCGAAGCCTTTGAACAAATCGTGGAAGAGAAAGTGGAAGAGTTTCAGAAAAATGGAGGAGCCAAATCCGAATTCTACGGCAAATAGCATGAATAATTTCATCCTGCATAAGAAACTTGCACTGATTATATTCTGCATGGCAGTGGCGGGTCCTCTGCTGGCACAGCATTCCCTGAAGGGAAAGGTAAGCGATACACAGGGGGAAGCCCTTAGCTATGCTACGGTGGCCCTGTTGAATCCCCTGGATTCTGTTTTGAATTACTTCGGGGTGACCGGCAATCAAGGGAACTACCGGATCAAGAACATTAAAGAGGGTGACTACCTCCTGCAATTTTCCTTTGTGGGCATGGAAACCCTTTATAAGAATATCACCATACCTGCTCCCGGTGGAGAGGACCTGGGGACACAGGCCCTGGCAGCCAATGCCCTGGAGGAAGTGACAGTCATAGAGGAATATGTCCCCATCACCTTCAGGAGCGATACGGTGGAATTCAATCCGAAGGCTTTCAACACCAGGAGCCATGCAGTTGTGGAGGACCTGCTGAAAAAGATCCCGGGCATCGAGGTGGATGAAGCGGGGAATATGAAAGCCCTGGGTGAGGATGTGGTGAATGTTCGGGTGGATGGCAAGGAATTCTTTGGCAGGGATCCCAAGGTGGCCACCAAAAACCTGCCCGCCGATGCCATCGAGAAGGTCCAGGTGTATGACAAAAAATCGGACGAATCCGAATTCACCGGGGTTGACGACGGGGTCAGGGAGCGGACCATCAACCTGATGTTAAATGAGGATCACAAGAAGGGCTACTTTGGAAATGTGGAGGCAGGAATTGGAACCCAAACCACTTACAGTGCGGAAGGGAAAATCTACCGGTTCTCTGAAAAACTGCAAAGTGCCTTTCTTGGCATGGCCAACAACATCAATGATTTCGGATATTCGGGGATGCATGGAAAGGAATGGGGGGCCAGTGTGGAAGGAGAGAACCAGTCCCTGGCAGGAGGATTGAACCTCAGCTACAACACAGAAGGAAGCAATCGCTATTTTCTCAGCTACCTGGGAAGCACAAACCAAAAGGATCTGGAAGAGGAGACCACCACAGAAAATTATCTGCCGGATGGCACCTACTATCAGCAGTCAATGCTAAATGAAGAAGAAAGAACCACACCCAACAAGCTGAATCTGGGGGTGCGACACAAGTTCAACGAAAAACACAATCTGATCCTGGATGGAGACCTGGTCATTTCTTCAAATAATCTCTCTGGCCAGGGGCTGACAAATACAGGGACTGAGGATGCACTGGTAAACTCCCTGGACAACACCACCTCCATCGAATCCTCGCTGATCGATGCGGAAGGAACGGGGAGTTATGTATATAAATTCAACGAGGGAAGGACCCAGTTCAAAACCGATGTTAGCGGCTTTTACTATCAGGATAACTCCATTCTGAACTGGATGGATACCATCACCCTGTACAGTCCCGACAGCATGGATCTCTTTTTGCAGTACAGGGATGAATATTCCGACAGGGTCGGATTGATTGTGAGTCCGGGAATTTTACAAAGAATAAAACAATTCTGGTATCTCAGCGCAGTAATAGAGCTTGGATTCAAAACGGAACAGCTGGACTGGCAGCAGGAGATCCAGAGTGGAATCGGGGAGTCCCTGGATACCATATTGCCTTCCTTTGTTACAAGGGACACCTGGGTGGGACCTTCAATCTCCGTGAAACGCAATTCCAATAAGTCCCAGATAGAGCTTATCCTGAAAGGAACATGGAACCAGTTAGACAAGCTGCTGGATGAAGCCAGTCTGGAAAAACCCACCTATTTCTATTTTCAGCCGGGATTCAACTACGAATACAAATACAGGACGGGCCGGAGAATCAATGTACGTTACACTACACAGGTCAACATGCCTTCAGTCAATCAGCTATATCCTGTTGCCAACACCCTTAATCTCCTGTCCATATACCAGGGGAATCTGGAACTGACACCCGAATACAGCCACAATCTTTCCGCCTCCTGGTGGTATTTTGACCAGTTCTCCTTCACTTCCCTGTTCGCAAGGATAGGCGCAGGATATGTTAAGGATAAGATCGGCTGGTCGCAATCCACCAACGAAGAACTGATCACCCTGTTGAGCCCGGTCAATACTCCTGACCATCGCTCCCTTTACTCTTATATCTCCTTCTCCACTCCTATCCGGGCCCTGGGCATAAAAATGAGCCTGACCTGGCATGAAAGCTGGAACAAGGGCTTAAGTATAATCAATGAAGAGGATAATACCCAGACTAATTTTATTCACTCACTGAACCTGAGATTCGAAAACCGAAAGAAGGAGAAATGGGATGCCGCCCTGGGCAGCAATGTAGGGATCACCGATGCGAAATTTTCCATCTCCTCCATGAATACTGTATATTACAATACTTCACTCTACACGGACATCCGCTTCACCCCCAGTGAAAAGTGGAGTTTTGAGACCAAAGCCAGTATAGTCTCTTACAATTCGAAGAGCTTTGAAGAGACCGTAAGCATTCCACTGATTACAGCCGGTATCAGTTATTATTTTCTCCGGGGCGAACGAGCCTCATTCACCCTGCGCGGATACGACCTCCTTAACAAGCTGGTGGGTTTTGAGCGCATCTCTCAGACAAACTATCTTATGCAAAGGGAGTGGAACACCATAGACCGTTATGTGATGCTTGAGTTCCACCTGCGCATTGGGCGTTAAACAGTGGCTATATGATCCAGGGAAGAATGGCCTTTCGCTTCTCAGGATAATCCTCAAAGGTCTCCCGGTACCACCTGTGGTGACTCAGGGCCCTGGGAACCAGGTTAAAGAAGGTCCAGAGGGCAAACACCAGGGCTGCCGGACTCCAGGTCATCACAGCAAATCCAGTCCATTGAATAATCTCTCCCAGGAAATTTGGACAGGAGATCCAGCGAAACAATCCACCCCGGGGAATAAAATATCCTTTCTTGCCTCCTTTTCGAAGGCGAATCAGGATCTGGTCGGACCACCAGTTAATAAAACTACCTCCCACATAGAGAATCGCTCCAATGATAAAGCGGGCATCGCTGAGCCACTCCATGGTATATTCCCGGGCAAAAGCCGAAAAGTAGTAGCCGTTGGTAAAACCATTGAACACGTTAAAACAGAGTGCCAGCAAGGCTATGACCAGGGGCATGGACTTACCCGATGTGCGGATGCGCCAGGGCCAGATCAATGAGCGGTTGACGTAATGGGATGTATAAAGGGCAAAAAAGATCCAGGTGAGGGGCTGAATTTTATTGGGCCCAAGGAGGAAGCAAAGGACAAAAACCAACAGGGAAACAAACTCCATCAGGATCCATCCCAGCCGGTTGGGTATATTGGGGCCCCAGTCTTTCCGGCTGTGCCTTCCGTAGGGGGCTTTCACAAAGAGCAGGAGGATGAAAACGGCCAGCCCTAATATGGCCCAGGCCCATAAAAGTATATAAAAGGTTTCGCGTTCCATAAGCGTTCTGGTGGAAAGCGAATATATAGGTTTTTTAATTAATTGGGCTGTACTGCATCCATTCTGTTCTCGGTGTAGAGGTACCTGATGGCCAGCTCTTCCATGTCGAGGGAGACAATCCTGATCTGGTAGGTCATTACCCCTCCCCAGTAAGCCACTGTAATATCGAGCAGACTATCGGAAACAGCCTCCCAGGTACCTTCGAAGTTATCATAGGTGATGGGAGGAGTGCCGCACCAACCTGCGTTCTTTCGCTCCACAAAGGTCCCGTCATCATTCAGGGTGAAGCCATATTTCTCCTTATCAAAGCTACCGGAACGTTCAAGAAACAGGGTATCTCCCTGCTGTCCGTCCTCAATCCAGGTCCCGACAATACCTGCATTTGATCCCAGATCTGCCAGTTCCACCATATCTTGCTCACAGGAAATAAGCAAAACCGAAATAATTAAAATAATCACTCTCTTCATACAACAATCCCCTTTCTTTAATCAGAGGATGAATGAATGCTTCATAAGGTTGCTTTACATGCTGTCAAATTATTAAATTTGGATAAATCCATTTTCTCCTATGAAAAACAGTTTTATCCACATTGCCTTCTTCCTTCCCCTGACAATGCTCTTTTTCTGTCTGGCACAACAGGCCATAGGACAAAGCATAGTAGAACGAATCCCCCTGAAGCCGGGACCGGAAGATATGGTGCTTGATACCCTGCATGGCGATCCCGGATTAATTATTTCCTGTTGCGGACGAAGAGAAACGGATAAGCCCTACGGAGAATTGATTCACTACAATCTCCTTTCAGGAAAGCAGCAGGTAATGGAACGCCTGAATGAACCTGCTGATATCCTGTTCCGTCCCCACGGCATCTACCTGGACGGAAATCTGCTGTATGTGATCTCTCACGAAAAAGAACCTGACATCCACCCGGTACTGGTCTACAGAATCGATGGTACCCTGCTGGAATTTGTGGAGAGGATACAAACCACTCACCAGCATTCCCCCAATGCACTGGTCACTGGTCTCGGTGGAGAAATCTACCTGGTAAATGACTCGGGAAAAAGGGGAAGCCTGATGGAAAAGGTGCTTAAACTCAAGCGGGCCAGTGTAGAGAAGCTTACAAAAAACAGTGATGGAGAATGGAAGGCAGAGATGGTGGCCGATCGCCTGGGCTATCCGGCAGGGATAAACCGGATTGGCGACCAACTGTATGTGGGGGATGCGGTGTTATCCAAAATTCATGTGTACCAGATATCCAGGGAAGGACTTATGCCGGTGGGTGAGATTAAAAAGCTGAAAGGCAATGACAATATCAGAATATCTAAGGGCCAGCTGCTGATCCCGGGGCACGTGAAACCCCTGAAGTTCATTAAATACGCCAAAAATCCTGAAAAAAAGTCACCCGTCGATGTCTTCCTGGTCGATCCTGATTCTAATGAACACTCCGTTTTGTACTCTACCGATGGCTCCACCATCAGTGGCGCCTCCACAGCCATCATCTTTGGCAAGCACCTCTATCTCTCCCAGGTTTTCGACCCCTGGATTCTGAAAGTGGAGTTGAATCCCTGATTTCACCGATAAAGCGGGCCTTTTGATCGAAAAAAATTGACAGGCATCCGCATAAGGATCATTTTTACCGTGTAATCAAAACCTGATGTCATGAAAAGAGTTCTTGTATATACTGTAATTTCAGGCCTGATCCTGATGAGCTCCTGCCTGGTGAGCTCCCTCCACCCCTTCTACAAAGCAAAGGACATAATTTATGACCCTGCCATGGTGGGATCCTGGATTGATGGGGATTCATGTATCTGGACCGTTGAGCCAGATACATATAAGGAAATAATCTGGGGAGAGGAGAAAACGGACAATAAGCATAATGTCAGGTACACGGAATCATCCCTTGGAGAGGAGAAGATGAATAGTAAATACAATATAGTTTATTACGAAGATGAAAATTCAAAAGCAGAGCTCATTGGCACTCTATTTCAACTTAACGGAGTCACCTATGTGGATTTTGTTCCGGATCCGGATGTGGATTACATCGGCTCTGATTTCGCAAGCTGGCACCATATTCCAGTACATACCCTTGCCAGGGTACAATGCACTAAGGACAGCATTCTACTTTACTGGTTTGGAGACGAGTGGTTGAATGAACTGTTCGAACAGAATCGGATCAGGATAAAGCATGAAACTGTTGAGTCGCTTGATTACGATCGGCATGTGCTAACCGCGTCCACCGATGAACTTCAAAAGTTCATTACCAAGTATGCCAACAATCCCAAAACAGGGATAGATGTGAATAGGATCTTTAAGGAGGGATACACCGAAGAAGGCTTAGAAAATTTGGGAGCCTTTCTGAAACTAAAGCCATATAATGGTCCGCTTCCTGAGGAGAAAGCCAAACAGATTGAACCCAATTACGTAAATTGAGGTATGAAAAATAAAAACTCAGTCTTTATCGCCAGGAGCCTGGATGGCTATATTGCTGACAGGCACGGGGGACTTGATTGGTTGAATATGGTACCAAACCCTGATCACCTGGACCTGGGTTACGAGAAATTCATTAGCAGCGTGGATGCCATCGTGATGGGTCGCGCCACCTTTGATGTTGTTTGCAGTTTCGATATGGATTGGCCCTATAGCAAGCCGGTCTTTGTCCTGAGCAATACCCTGCAATCTTTAGCAGAAAAATATGAGGGAAAAGCAGAGCTCATAAACGGTTCTCTGTCCCGGATCCTTGAGGAGATTCATCAGAAAGGATTTACCCGCCTCTATATTGATGGTGGTGCCACAATCCGGAATTTCCTGAAAGAAGATCTGATCGATGAGATTACCATCACAACCATACCTATCCTGCTGGGAGGCGGCTCGCCACTGTTCGGGGAGCTCCCCAAGGAGATGGAATTTGAACATGTGAAGTCGGTCCTGTACCTGGATGCCCTGGTGCAGGATACTTACAGAAGAAAACGAGATTAACCCGCTGCTACAACTTGTTCAGGGCTGCAGGAATAATTTTTGAAATGCTCACCCTTTTTTCACCTTTGACAAAGGCCAGTAATTCATCCCTGTTTTTGATCGCTCTGATTTTTGCAGTGGCCTCCTTTACGTTATAATCTGAACTATGGTCAGCCTTCCTGGCCACAGGCTTTGGCTGAGCTGCTGCTTCAGTTGCTGGCTTTGAAGTTGGCGCTGGTCTGGGCGCT